>JBKJPI010000535.1:0-16364 GCA_046595235.1 Burkholderiales bacterium
GGCGGGCCTGATCACCTGGCACTAACCATCGGCTTCGTTCTGCTCATAAGCGGCGGCGCGCTTTTCCTCTAAGAGGTGCCGGGGAGGATTGCCTGTGCGACCGGATTCTTTCGCGCCGACGTGCTAACTCTCCGCCCGCGGATGTCGCCCCCTGCCGGCCGCACGCGGATCGTGAAAGGGGCGGTCGCCCCGAAACTGGAGACGGTGAAGAACGCGCCGCGCGGCAGGGTCGAACGGCTTGCGGTGGTGCATCAGACAGCGGTTATCCCAGATCAGTACGTCGCCTGTTTTCCAGGTGTGCTGCCACGTGAAGCGCGCCTGCGCCGCGTGCGCCCACAGTGTGTCGAGCAGGGACTCCGATTCGTCGAGCGTAAGACCGCAGACGTAGGCGTTGGGTCTGCGGCCGAGATACAGCGCGTTACAGCCGGTGTCGGGATGCGTGCGCACGACGGGATGATACGGACCCGGCGCGGTGATTGGATCCGACACCGGTTCGAAGCCCCGGCGCAGCTCGCCCGCGCTGTTGTACGTCATGTCGTGCTTGATGAGGAGTGTCGGCAATCGTGCCCGGATATCCGCCGGCAGGTGGTCATACGCCATGTACATGTTGGCGAATGCGGTCTCGCCTCCGGCATCGGGCAATTCAACGGCGTACAGCAGGCTGTAGCTCAGCGGGGTCTCGCGATACGAGTTGTCGGAGTGCCACACCACTTCAGCGTCACCGAGCACGCCGATGGGCACGCCGGCTTCCTTCACGTTGGAGACGATGAGCACCTCCTCGTGCTGGCGCGCCTTCTGATTTTGCGTATATGCGAGCGGCGCGTTGTCGAGCTCGCCGAGCTGCCGCCCGAAGGCGATCAGCTCGGGATCGGTAATGTCCTGGCCGCGGAAGAGCAGAATCAGGTGATCGAGCAGTGCCTTGCGGATTGCGTCGAAACCCTGCGCGTCGAGCTCGGCGATGCTGCCGCAGCGCACCTCCGCACCGATAACCGGGGAGAGTGGAACGCACGAGATGTTGCGTGCGCCTGCGCCCTTGGGGATCGTGTCCAGGGTTGCCATCGTTAGCCTCCTGTTGACGCATTACCTGAATAATAAATACCAGCCATCATGTCACGTGCCGCAGCTTGCGGGCAAAACTGAGCAGTGGGTTCGTCAGGTCGCACTTGAGGCGTGGAAGCCTCAGGGGATCGATCGACGCGGGCAAGCTCAAAGCGCTCGGCGTGACGAGCGCGCGCCGGGACCCCCCAGCTTTCGCACGTGCAGACGATCGCCGAAGGCGGGCTTCCAAGCCACGCTATCATAGCGAGCAGTTGCGTTCCGCCATGAGGATCAGGAGGTCTCGCCATGTTCGAAAAAGATCGCTTCATCGAAGAATGCCGGAACGCTGCCAGGGAACACGATGCGCAAGCTGCGATTCGCGAGATCGTCGCAAGCGCCGTAAGCGACCACGCGCAGGTCGTGCGGGGGCTCGGGGAACCGACAAGATCGGGCGTTGAAACGATTTACCGCGGCGACGACATCACGATACTCAATCTTAGCTGGGGTCCGAAGATGTACATCAGGCCGCACGATCATCGCGTGTGGGCTGTCATCGGGATTTATGGCGGCTGTGAAGAGAACGCGTTCTTTCGTCGCACCGAGCACGGTCTGAACCGGCATGGAACGAAGGAACTGAGGGTGGCCGACACCATCGTCCTGGGCGAGTCGATCATTCATGCGGTCACCAACCCGCTCGATCGCATCACCAGCGCGATCCATGTCTACGGCGGTGATTTCTTCGCCATACCCAGGAGCGAATGGAATCCGCAGACCTTCGAGGAGCGTCCATACGACGTCGAGGACACGCTGCGAGCTTTCGAAGAAGCCAACCAGCGTCTGGCGAATGCCTGAGCGCTGAGTCAATGTCGGAACCGATCGGGAGCCGCGAAATGTCCGAAAGTCAGATCGGAAGCTAAGCGGTGCGCGGCCGCTTCACCGACGCGTTCGGTCGGGCAACGCCGTGATGCGCATCCCCGCACTCGATAAAATGTACGCTAAATTCAATATCGGCAGGGTGGCAGAGTGATGATGTGCCGCGGCCTGCAAGCCACGCACGGTGGCACAGGGCCATCCCCCGCCTAAGCCAACCCCAACACGAGGAGTTTCGATGCCCCGGCTCGACCCTTTGCCGCCCGGTGCGGTTCCCGAAGTCGCCGACATCTTCGAGAAGATCAAGGCCACCGGTCATTACATCCCCAACAGCCAGCTCATCCTGCAGCGCAAGCCGGCTATCCTCAGGGCGTTGCGCGGGTTGAGTGCTGCCGTGATGGATCCCAATGGCGAAGTCCCCCTCGCCACCAAGCGCCTGGTCGGCTATGTCGTGTCGCGGGTGCACGGCTGCCATTACTGAATGGCGCACAACGCTGGAGGGTCTCTCCAGCAAGGCGTCGACGAAGACAAGCTGGCCGCAGTCTGGGAGTTCCGCACGAGCCCGCTCTACACCGAAGCGGAGCGGGCCGCCCTGGAGCTCGCCATCGCTGCGGGCGCTCAGCCCAACGAAGTCACCGACGAGATGTTCGATGCCATGAAGCGCTACTGGAGCGAGGGCCAGATCGTCGAGATCGTCGCCGTCGTATCCTTCTTCGGCTTCATGAACCGTTACAACGACACGATGGCGACGCCGCTCGAGGACGAACCGATCGAGGTGGCCGAGAAGCACATCGCGAAGCAAGGCTGGAAGCTCGGCAAGCACGGGCGCTGACCCGCCTGGCCGTATGTCCGTCTACTCAAGTGAAGGCCGCCGGGCTTAAGGCGGAGTAAGCACGCCCCACTTTGCGGTTCCCCGCGCGCGTTGGCTCTCAACGGGATCCAAATGAAAGGATGACTTGATGGCACGCCTGCAGGATGTACCGCTCAGTGAGCGCAAGATGATGGAGACGCTCGACTGCTCGGGATTCGAGGGTCGCCGCCCGTGGGTGCAGGGGCCGGCGCTGAACGAGCGCCGCGTCGCGCTGCTCTCCACGGCCGCGTTGAATGTGCGCAGCGACGCGGTCTATCAGCGCGACGAGACCCGCTTTCGCATCATCCCCGGAGACGTGAGTCCCGGTGACGTGGTCATGAGCCACTCATCGGTGAATTTCGACCGCACCGGTTTCCAGCAGGACCTGAACGTCTGCTTTCCGCTGCAGCGGCTTCACGAAATGGCGGCCGAGGGCATGATCGGATCGGTCGCCCGTTTTCATTTCACGGTCTCGGGCGCGCCGCACCCGTGCGCTCTCGAACAGTCTGCGCGTGAGATCGCCCGTGTCATGCGCGCCGATGACGTGGACACCGTGCTGCTCGTCCCGATATGACCCAAGTGCACGCGCGCCGTGGGCGGGCTGGCGATTTACCTGGAGGAAGAGGGACTGGCGACCACGCAGATCAGTCTGATCCGCATTCATTCCGAGCGCACGAATCCCCCGCGTGCTTTGTGGGTGCCTTTCGAGCTGGGCCGGCCGCTCGGGGTGCCGAACGATCCAGCATTCCAGAAACGCGTCATGCGCGCGGCCTTCGCGCTCTTTGATGCAGAACGCGGGCCTGTCCTCGTCGATTATCCGGAGGACGTTCCGGCCGACGGTGCAGGGCTCGATGCGGATTCGATGAACGGTATGGTATGCCCCGTGGATTTTCCTGCGCCACCGGACCCATCCGCACCCACGAGCGAGCTCGGCATCGCGCTCCTGAAGGAGCTCGCCGCGCTGGGCCCGTGGTACGACTATGCGGTGACGCGTCGCGGACGAACGACCGTGGGTCCCAGTGGACTTCCCATCGTGCAGGCGGGAAAGTACCTGGCCGCTTTCCTCGAAGATCAGGGGACGCCGTGCCCGCGCGACGACATGCCGGCCGCGCGCGTGCTGAAGCTCGCTTACGAGGATCTGAAGGCCTACTACACCGAGGCCATCACCGCGCAGCCGGGCTACACCACGAGCAAGCGCGTCGAGGACTGGCTGTTCAGGGAAACGGTGCTGGGCACCGCGTTGTGGCGACTGCGCAGCATCTGCCTCGCGGGTGAAGACCAGCCGTACGGCTATCTGGGCCGCAACTCCGTCGTTCCGGATCGGCAGATCAATCCGGCATCCTGATGAAATCAGGCGGGCGCCGACCCGCGAGAGACAGGTCCGCGGGCGCACCCGCGGGAAGCGCGCCGCGTCGTGCATATCTCCCGATCCCGGAGCGCCGGGTCAGTCGTGTTGCGGGAAGTAGGTCCCGCGGCCGATTGCCACCAGTGCGCCTTTTTCGTCGACTATGTCGATATCGACGACCGCAATCGTCTTGCCTGAGCGCCGCACGCGTGCAGTGGCAGTCAGCGCGTCACCGATCGCCGGCTTCAGGTAATCGATGCGCAAGTTGATGGTCGGTACGCCGCCGCCGACCATCATGCCGATCGCAAAATCGCCGACGGTATCGATGAACGAGGCGATCGGCCCGCCGTGGAATTGTTTGGTGCCTTTGCGCCGTTCGAGGCCCGGGTTGAGTGGCATGCGCACGCTCAACTTCGTCTCGGCGTAGTCGACATCGATCACCTTGAGCCCGAGCGTGCTGATGAAAGGCGACGCGGCGAACAGGGTTTCCAGTTGTGCGGCGTCGAGCCGCGCGGGTGTTTTGTCGGTCATGGTTTCACCACCACTTTACCAAAGACTTCGCGGTTTTCGAGCATGCTGAACGCTTCGTTCACTTCCTGAAGCGCGAACGTGCGATCGATTATGGGCTTCAGCTTCTTTTGCCGGACGAGCACGAACAATTGCTCGATATCCTCACGCATCCAGCCGTTCGACCCGAGCACCTGGAGCTCGAAAGTCCAGATATAGCGGATATCCTCCTTGGGATCGAAGCCCGCGGTCGCGCCGCAGGTGAGGAGCTTCCCCTGGCGATGCAGAACGCGCAGCGACGGCACCCAGGTGTCGCCGCCGGTGAAGTTCACGACGACGTCCACACCGTTGGTGAACTGGCGCCGGTGCGGCTTGCCGAAGCGCTCGAACACCCAATCGGTGAGCTTGTGCCGGGTGTGGTCGAGAACGTGGTCGGCGCCCAGCCCGCGCAGACGTTCGAGCTTGGAGGCGTTCGACGAGCAGGCGATGACTTCGCATCCCGCGAGCCTGGCAAGCTGCACGCAGCAGCTGCCGACGCCGCCGGAGGCGCCGAGGATCAGCACTTTGTCGCCTTCCTTGACGCGGCCTATCGTGTACATCATGCGCAGCGCCGTGCCATAAGCGACGGGAAGACACGCGGCGTCCTCGTACGACACGTCGTCGGGCAGTCTCACGAGATGGTGTGTTGGTACCTTGCAAAGCTCGGCGAGCCCGCCATGCCACATCTCGCCGATGAGCCCCCCCTTCCCGACGCGGTCGGTGGGATCTATCAGCACGCGCGCGCCGATTTTCCATTCCCGCACTGCCGCACCGATTTCGGCGATTTCGCCGGCGAAATCGATGCCCATGATGCACGGCATCGGCACCTTGATCCCGGGCATGCCCCGGCGCGTAAAAAGATCGTGATAGTTGAGCGAAGTCGCTCGCACCCGAACGATCACATCGTCTGGGCCCGGCACCGGGTCCGGAAAACCGGATTCGTACCTGATCGAGCCCGGCCCGCCGTGCTCGTAAATAACCGCTGCCCTCATAGGGCCCTCTCAACGTGGGTTGAACGGAACAACGCCGGGTGGGTTGAGCGAAGCGTAACCCACCAACCGGTTTGCGCTCCGATCGCTCCGCATCCTAGGGAAGTTCAAAAAAATAAAGCGCCGTGCCGCAGGCGTCCTCGGGTTCGACCCAGATGCCGCCGTCGAATCCGTCGCGCACGCTTACTCCGCGGCCAACGAGGAACTTTCGAGTGACCGCAACGTTACCGACCTGGAAGCCGATGCCCACGGGACTCGGCAGTGGCGGCGTTGCCGCACCGGACGCGCGCCGCGCCCACGCCGCCGGCGTCTCGATCCACACGTGACCATGCGCGAGCGCAATCCGCCACTCGCCATCCGAAACCGGCCGGGCGGCGGCGCCGAACAGCGATGAATACTTGTCCGTCGCTGCGCGCGCGTCAGGCACGCAGAGGAACACATCGCTAAGCGCGACGACGCCGTTCGGGTGATCGAGGAGATGCCGCTGCCACAGAACATCGCGCGTGAGGTGCTCGATATAGAGCAGGCGCAATTCCGGATAGGCCGCCGCGTCGAAATACATGTTGCGAAACGCCGCACGCCGGGTCTGCGTGCCTGCGGGCCCGTATGCGGCATCGCGCTCGAGGTCTCGCGCGCGCTCGATCGGCACACCCCGGCCGGAGAGCTCGGCATACGTCGCGTCTGCCGACTCGACGCCGAATGCGACGATGTGCGCGCCTTCGTAGCGCGCGACCATGGTTTTGACGTTGCTGTAGATCGTGGCGTCGGTGAGGCCAACGACTTCCAGATACCCCTCGTGAAACATCGCGCAATGGTTGCCGGAACCGAAAGGCACGACCGGCGCACCAGGCGTGGGCGATCCACGGTGTTGGCTGCGCAATGTGAGCGTGAAGCCCAGCCGCTCGTACGCCTTGCGCCCGCGCTCGAGGTCTTTGATAGCGACGCCGATGTGATCGAGCTTGACTGGCGCGCTCATGATCGCGCGTTGTCCCGCGGCGAGTTCCTGCACAATACACGCGCATGATCGAGCGCGAGCGGCGGCATCACGGCGGCTTCGATCATTCGCTCCGACTGAGCTCCATTGCGCGCTGTTTCAACGCCATGCGGTCGACCTTGTTCGGCCCGGCGAGCGGAAGGGCGTCGAGCATACACACCTGGCGCGGGTGCTGGTAAGCGGGGGCATGTTCGAGCGCGTAGCGCTTGACCTCATCTTCGGAGAGCGCGGCCCCGGCTTTGCGCACGATGAACGCGAAAGGCTTCTCGCCTTTGATGTCGTCGGGCACGGGCACCACGCACGCCTGCGCGATCTGCGGATGGCTCTCGAGCAGACCTTCGACCTCGCCTGGGAAGATGTTCTCTCCGCCGCACACGAACATGTCGTCGGCGCGACCCACGAAAAAGTACGCGCCGTCCGCGTCGCGCCTGAATACATCGCCGGAGATATACCAGCCGTCGGGCGTGAGCACTTCCCGCGTCTTCTCGGGCAGGTTGAGATACCCGGCCATGTTGGCCGGGGTGCGCTGCCACAGGACGCCTTCGTCGGCCTCGCGGCCGTTCGCGTCGACGAGCTTCAATTCGACGTCCTCGAAGGGCCAGCCGATCGACACCTCCGGAAGCTCCCGGTCCGGGCGCGGACCGCAGATCATCGGGCCTGCTTCGGTCGTGCCGTAGCTATTCATCAGCGCTGCGCGAGGAAACGCCGCCTTGATCTCCCTCCAGAGCTTGAGCGTGATCGGCGCGGACCCCAGGCGCACTGTGACGACCGTCGAGCGATCGGTCTTTTCGACCAGGTCTTTCTCGCGCAGACACATCGCATACATCGGCGGCACGCCGGTCAACCACGTGCAGCGAAAGCGCGGAACCGCCTGAAGAAAATGCCGCGCATGGAATTCCGGCATGAGCACTTCACTCGCACCGGCGGCGATCACGAAAAGCGTCGTGCACAGCCCATTCATGTGGCAGAGCGGCGCTGCGACGAGCAGGCGCTGCGCGGTAAACGGCGCACCGCGGCGCATGCGCGTGCGGAGCACCCAGAGCTGCCCATCATGGGAGAGTGGCACGCCCTTGGGTCGCCCCGTCGATCCCGAGGTGTACAGCACCATCGCCGTTTCCTGCGGCGCCGGGCGCAAAGCTTCGAAAGGGCCGTGATCGAGCAGCGCCTCGAATCCGTTCGCTTCCATCGCGTCGAAGTTCGTCGTGTCGAGCGCCCCCGGCACCAGGCTCAGTCGCGCCGCGTCGCACATCATGTGCCTGATCTTCGCATCGGCGACCACGTATTCGATCGTCGCGCGCGGCAGCTTGTGGCTCAGCGGTACCGCAACGAGACCCGCGCGCAGGATACCGAGGAACGCGATCACGTATTCAGCGCGATTCGCAGACACGATCGCAACCGCATCGCCGCGCACGAGACCCCGCCGCAACAGACCGCGTCCGACCGCGTTCGCAAGCTCGTCGAGCTCGCAGTGGGAGTACTCGCGCGGACTGTTCCAATCGAGGAGGTCGATGATCGCGGGCCGGTCACCGCCGACCTGCGGATCGTAGAGCGCGCCGAGGTTGTAGGGCTGCATTGTCGTTCTCATCCGCGCACGGGCACCACAGCGGCGAATTCAGATCCACGCACACACATGCGTCCTTCCGCGTCCTGCCAGAGATTCTCGTCGACGTGCAGCTCGCCGAACGCGCGCGTGATCGCCTGCAGGGGACTCTCGGGGAACGCATCGATGACTTCCGCGTAGTAGAGCGGCTTCTTGCCAATCAGCTCATCGAAAGCGTTCTTGTTGCCGGGATCCGTTCTACTCAACTCATCCCCTTGTCGGTTCGATCGAAGCTGCTTCTTGTTGTGCACTATACTTTGACGGGACTCGAGGCAAACGATGTATTTGCTCAAATCCATAGTGGTCGCGGCGGCGCTGGCCGTCCTCGCTGCAAACAGCGCTGCACTCGCGCAGCCGGTGAAGAACGACCCGGCGGGAAGCTATCCCAATCGCCCGGTCCGCCTGATCGTGCCTTCGACGCCCGGCAGCGGGCCCGACGGCGTCGGTCGTATCCTCGCCTCACGGCTGGGCACGACACTTAGCCAGCAGATCGTCGTCGACAATCGCGCCGGCGCCAATGGCATTCTCGCGAGTGAGATCGTCGCGCGCGCCGCGCCCGATGGCTACACGCTGATGATCACTTCAGGATCGCACACCATCAACCCGCACATCTACCGGAAGCTCCCCTACGACACGCTCGCCGATTTCACTGCGATCACCCGCTTCGTGAGCACCGGCGGCCTGGTCGTGGTCGTCACGCCCGGCTTCAGCGCACGCACGGTGCGTGAGCTTATCGAGCTTGCGCGCGCTTCTCCGGGCAAGCTCGCGTATGCGTCGGCCGGCGTCGGCAATCTCACGCATCTCGCCGGCGAGATGTTCAACCTGATCGCGGGCGTGAATATCGTCCACGTGCCTTATAAAGGGGGCGGGCCTGCAATCATCGACGTGATCGGCGGGCAGGTGCCGCTCATGTTCGCGTCGGCCACCGCTTCGATTCCCCACGTCAAGACGGGTCGGCTGCGCGCGCTGGGTTACACCGGGCTCAAACGCTCCGACCAACTGCCCGACGTCCCGACGATGGATGAGAGCGGACTCAAAGGCTTCGAAGCGGCGAGCTGGTATGGTCTGTATGGTCCCGCGCGTCTCGCGAAGCGGATTGTCGACCGGCTCTACCAAGCCACTCGGGACGCCGTGCACCACCCGGAAGCCCGCAACGCCTACGCTCAGTTCAGCATCGAGCCCGTCGACATGAGCCCGGAGACTTTCGCACGCTTCCTCAAAGAAGACCTCGTGAAGTACGAAAAGATCGTGCGCGCGGCTCGCATCGAGCGGCAATAGCCTGGCGCCGTTAGTGACTTCGCAATAGCGACATACAAACGTTTAGGACATGCTGTGCGCGGCTGCGCCGCGTGCGCCCACCGTGTGTCGAGCAGGCACTCCGATTCGTCGTCGCAGCGCACCTCCGCACCGATAACCGGGGAAAGCGGAATGCACGAAATGTTGCGTGCGCTTGCGCGCTCCGCGATAGTGTCGGGGGCTGTCATCGTAAAGTGATTGCTCTCTTGGTTGCATTCGAACCCCGCCACCAAGCGTTTAACTCGAAGGATGCATGCCACTTCCGAATTTGCAGCAAGTCTAGGACTTCACCATTTTGAACCGTCAGCAGCACTTTCTCGACGCAAGCGAAGTTCATTACGAATGGAACAACGCAATTCCACCACGCGTGACGATAGAACCGGGCGACACGGTGGTTTTCGAGACGCGTGATGCTGCGGACGAATTTTATTCGCCAGCGTCGACGCACGATGACGTGATGCGTCGGGTTTTCAAAGGCCATCCGCTGACGGGTCCAGTACGGATCCGGGGTGCGTGTCCCGGTGACGTACTGGCTGTGGAGATCATTCAGGTCGAGCCAAGGGCGCCTTTCGGGTGGACCAACGTCCGGCCGGGTCGCGGACTGCTGTCCGAGAGCGAATTCAGCCGCCCGTTTCTGCAGATATGGGATGTGTCCGACGGGCAGTTCGCTCGCGGCATGCGCGATATCGCCGTGCCGTTGGCACCCTTTCCCGGCGTGATGGGTGTGGCGCTCGACGAGCCTGGGAGCCACAACACTGCGCCGCCTCGCAAGAACGGCGGGAACATGGACATCAAGCAGCTCACCGCGGGCGCAACGGTTTTCCTGCCCGTATGGGTTGACGGCGCGCTTTTCAGCGTCGGTGACGCTCACGGAGCGCAGGGCGATGGGGAGGTGTGCATTACCGCGGTGGAAATGAACGCCCGCATCACGCTCAGGTTCGAACTCCTTACCGGGCATCCCCTGGCCGAGCCGCAACTGCGTACCAGCGCACTGGTTTCACGACTCGGCCAGGGGCCACACTACGGGACGACGGGACATGGCCCCGATCTTCACGAGTGCGCGCGCCAGGCCGTCCGACACATGATCGATCATCTTGTCCGGGAGCGCGGCTTGTCGCGCGAGGAAGCCTATATCCTGTGCAGTGTCGCAGTTGACCTGAAGGTGAGCGAGATCGTGGATGCGCCTAACTGGATTGTCTCCGCGTTTCTGCCTGAAGGGGTGTTCACGGGGATCGAGTAAATCGACTACGCTGACATCAAGCGATCGAAATTTGAAGGAGGACGGATGTACCGAAACATTCTGGTTGCTTCCGTGCTCGTACTGAACCTTGCTTTCAGCTCGCACAGCGCTATCGCGCAAAGCGGCTACCCGTCGCGCCCGATTCGCCTGATCGTCCCGTCGGCTGCGGGCGGTGGCACCGATTTCACCGCGCGCACGATTGGCCAGAAGCTGACCGAATCACTCGGCCAGACCGTCATCATCGATAACCGATCGGGCGCTGCAGGCAACATCGGGGTCGAAATAGCCGCGAAATCGAGTCCTGACGGCTACACGCTCGTAATGCCGATCACGTCTTTCTCGATCAATCCGCACCTGTATGCGAAGCTGCCATTCGAGACGGTAAAGGATTTCGCGCCCATCGTGCTTGCGTCTTCGGCACCGCTGGTCCTGGTGATTAATCCATCGGTCCCCGCCAAGTCGGTGAGTGAGCTCATTGCTGTGGCCAGGGCCAAACCCGGCCAGCTCAACTACGCGAACTCAGGCAACGGCACGACCGCTCATCTAGCAGGCGAGCTCCTGAAAAAAATGGCCGGCGTAAACCTGATCAGCATCCCCTACAAAGGTGGTGGGCCCGCTGTCATCGATCTCATCGCGGGACGGGTGCAGATCTTTTTCTCCACAATACCAGCGGCGCTCGCACACGTGCAGGCCGGCAAGCTGCGCGGCCTGGCGGTCACGACAACAAAGCGCGTGAATCTCATTCCTGACATACCGACCGTGGCCGAATCGGGTCTGCCCGGCTTCGAGGTCGTTGGCTGGTTTGGCATCTTTGCGCCGGCGGCCACGCCGAAACCGGTCATCGCAAAGCTCAACAAGGAGATCAACGACGTGCTGCGCTCGCCCGAAACGCAGCAGCGGTTTGCAAGTCAAGGTTTGATCCCCGGCGGTGGAACGCCGGAAGAGCTCGGCAGATTTCTGCGCGCGGAATTGGCGAGGTGGGGTGCGCTGATCAAGGAAGCAGGGATACAGGGCAGCTAAGCCGCGGAGAAGGCCAGAGCATCGACTCGGCCTTGTGGAAGGACGCAAGCTGCTCGTGCTTGACGCCGTCGGCATCGCGCTCGCCTCGACGCAGTACGATTTCGCGCACCGCATCCCCTCGATCAAGCGTCGGCTTACGTTGTGTTTTTGGCCAGCATGGCAATGTCCTCGTCGCCCATCGTCAAGCCGCGCCACACGAGGGCCGCAGCGGCACGCGCGCCCGCTGCGAGCTCGGCCGGTTTCACCTTGTGGCGGGTGTCCGCCGCCGTCAGTATGCAGCGAACGTTGCTGTCGGGCCGATCGAACCCGGCCACCAGACGCAGCGCCGGGATGCCATGTTGCGCAAAGTTATAGTGGTCTGAGTTCGCCATCATCGGCTGATAAGTCTCGACATGAAGGCCGGCACTTTTTGCAGCATCGCTCACGTACGCATCGAGTCCGGCGAATTCACTTGTCAAAGCTGTAAGGCGATCGTCGCCGGCCACAGTATCCAGATTGATGTTGAGCCTGATCCGGCTGCGTTCGTTGGGATCCATGCTATCCAGATACTGCCTCGATCCTGCCAGTGCCCATTCCTCGGCGCTGAACAGGCATACGCGCAGACCGCGCCTGCACTGAGAGACATACGGCCCGCACACGCGCGCCACGGCGAGGGCCGCCGCGACACCTGTCGCATTGTCCATGGCGCTTTCGGCGAGATCGTGCCCGTCGAGATGCGCGCTCAGTACAACCCAATCCGGCCCCTCGCCTGGAAAGTCGAGTAACAGCACGCGCGTTTCAGCTGCGTAATCCTCGCCCGTCACACTCAACCGCGCAGTGATCCGGGCCTCCGCAGCCGCAGCGAGTGTCGCCGCGGATTCGAAGTCAGTGCCGATCGCGGGAATGCCCGCCTGGCCGGCGCGTCCGGAAGAGCCTGAAACAGGCCCTGTGCGCGCCTCCGGATTGGCGATGATGAACCCGGCGGCGCCGCGCTCGAACGCCCAGGCGAGCTTACTGCGACGATGGATGTGCTGCGGGCTGAAAGGATACTCGTGCCGCACGAGCACGAAGCGGCCCGCGATCTCGGCTGCATGGTGATCGAAAGCCTCGGCGGTGCCGCGCCCGAGATCGCACACCTCGGCAATACGGCCGTCGGGTGGAGTCGACGCGGAGCCGAGCAGCGGATTGCAGGCGAGTACGGTTCCGTCCGACAGCATCAACGACGCGTCGTGGAGACGCCATCCGGCATACTCGACACGTTGGCGGCGTACTGCGGGACCGATTGCGGCGAGGCGTTGCTGTGCGAGCGCCAGCGCGCGCTCTTCGCTTTCCGAACCGGCGCGCCGGCCGCCGCAATCACACAGCGCCAGAAAATCGGACCACAGAGCGCGGTCCGACGCTACCGCATCGAAGATTTCACTCGGGTTTGATGGCACATCCCGCATCATTCCACCTTGATGTCTGCTTCCCGGATGATCTTTGAGAACTTGGCGATCTCCGCCTTTACGTGAGCGTCGAATGCTTCCGGTGTCATCGGATTCGGCTCCGCACCCAGAGCAAGGAGCCGTTCTTTCACGTCCGGAAGCCCGAGGATCCGCACGACCTCCCGGTTGAGTTTGTGGACCACTGCACGCGGCGTTTGAGCGGTCGTGAGCAGGCCAAACCAGGGCTCGAAAGCATAGCCGGCCACGCCGGCCTCGGCGATCGTGGGCAGCTCCGGCATCGCTGCGGCGCGCTTCGAAGTCGATGTCGCAAGGGCCACGACCTTTCCGCTTTTGGCCAGGGGCAACACGTTGACGATGGGGGACAGGTTGAACAGCACCGTGCCGGACATCGCTGCGGTGAGCGCTTCGGGTATGCCTTTGAAAGGCACGTGTGCGAGATCGATCTTCGCAAGGCTCTTCAGCAATTCGCCGCTGAGATGATTCGCGCTGCCGATGCCGGGGGAGGAGTAGTTGAACGCCCCTGGTTTTGCACGCGCGAGCGCGATCAGCTCCTTCACGGACTTTACGCCGGCACTCGGAGACACCACGAGGATGCTCGGCACTGCCGCCAGCAACGCCACGCCCGCAAAATCACGCTCGGTGTTGTAGGGAAGGCTCTTGTAGAGCGCGGCGCTGACGGCGTGTCCGGCAGAAACGGAAATGAGCGTGTGGCCATCGGGCGTCGCGGACGTGACCGTCTGCGCCGCCATGACGCCTCCGGCACTCGGACGGTTTTCGACGATGACGGGCTGACCCCACGCTTCGTAAAGCTTCTGGCCTACGATGCGCGGGAGCACGTCGGCGGTGCTGCCAGGCGAGAAGCCGACGAGGACCCGCAACGGCCGGCCCGGATAATTAGCGGCAGGGTCGCCCTTGCGGGATTCCGCTGCCGACCCGTGCACCGCATGTAGCAGCGCCATACATCCCACGGCTATCAACGCGAACCGCATCTGTTTACACGCCCCTTGAAATCAGCGAAGACGACGAACGCACCCGCTGCGGAGAAAATATGCGAAAGTGGCTGAGGCAACCGGCGCCCGGCTGGATGAGCTCGATGTTACAAGTCTGGAGAGCTTTTCATGCGACAAATGAAGCAGGTATCAGAGCTTTATCGGTGTTGCCGGCGTGGTAGTCAGCTCCTCGGCCTGCTGGCCGCGATTGGGGCAGGCAGCGTTCAGGCTCAGGCTTATCCCTCCAAACCGGTGCGCATCGTGGTGCCCTTCGCAGTGGGCGGCACGTCGGACCTGTTGTCGCGCCTGATGGGGCAGCGTCTCACGCCGCTTCTCGGCCAGCAGGTGATCATCGACAACCGGCCTGGCCAGGGCGGACAGATCGGCGCGGAGCTCGCCGCGCGCGCGCCGGGCGACGGCTACACGCTGGTCGCAGGCACCGTCGGCATCCACGCCGCCTACAGCATCTATACGAAGCTTGCGCACGACCCGGTCAAGGACCTGCAACCCGTGATCGTGCTCGCGGAGTCGCCCAGCGTGCTGGTCGTTCATCCTTCGATGCCCGTGAAGAACGTGAAGGAGTACATCGCCCTGGCCCGGGCGCGCCCCGGAGAAATCACTTTCGGCTCGGCGGGCAGCGGCTCGTCTACTCACATGGCCGGTGAGCTCTTCAAGTACATGGCCAGGGTCGATGTGACGCACGTGGCCTATAAAGGCAGCGGACCGGCACTGTCCGATCTCATGGGCGGTCACATCCAGAGTATGTTCGAGAACCTGCCCACGCTGCCGCCGCACATCGCTTCGGGAAGGCTCCGCGCGCTCGGTGTCACGAGCAAGGCGCGCTCGGCCGCGCTGCCGAACGTGCCGACCGTGGCCGAGGCCGGCGTTCCCGGCTACGAGGCGACCGCGTGGTTTACGATCGCGGCGCCGAGTAAGGTGCCGGCGGCCGTCGTGCAGAAGCTCAATGCCGAGATGAACCGCATCATGACCGAGCCCCAGACCGAAACTCGCATGCGCGATCTCGGCCTGACGCGCATCGGCGGCTCGCCCGAGGACGCGGCAAAATACTTCACCTTCGAGACCGACAAGTGGAGCAAGGTGATTAAGGCTGCGGGCTTGCGAGCCGATTGACGGTTCGTAAGCCCGCAGCCCGACGCGGTGAACGCCTCGGAGGGAAACCAAGGTTTCCTTCCGAGACCTCCTTTCCTTCTGGAGAGAAACGGTGAGTGAAACTTCTAAGTTCAATGCGATAACGCTGCAGATGATCTGGACGCGCCTCATCTCGATCGCGGACGAGGCTGCGGCAACCCTGCAGCGCACCTCGTTCTCCACGATCGTGCGCGAGTCGAACGATTTCGCGTGCGTCTTGACCGACCGCCGCGGCCAGGCGATTGCGCAGGCCAGCGACAGCGTGCCTTCGTTCATGGGGACGATGCCGCGCACCATTCGCCATTTTCTCGCAGAGTTTCCGCCGGAGACGCTGGAACCCGGCGATATTCTGATCACCAACGACATCTGGCTCGGCACCGGGCACCTGCCCGACATTTCGGTCGCGAAGCCGATTTTCATCGACGGCCGCATCATCGGCTTCGCCGGCTCTGTAGCGCACTCGCCGGACATCGGCGGCAAGATTCGCTCGGCCGATGCGAAGGAAGTCTTCGAGGAAGGTCTGCAGATCCCGGTGATGAAAGCCGTATGCGCGGGGAAGATCGATGCGACCTTCGAGCGCATCCTGCGCAAGAACGTGCGTGTGCCGGACCAGGTGATGGGGGACCTCTACGCGCAATTCACCTGCCTGCACCTCATGGAAGATCGCGTGCTCACACTGATGCGCGAGCAGGGGCTCGACTCACTCGAAGCGCTCGCGGACGAGATCCACGCCCGCTCGGAAGCCGCGATGCGCGCCGCCATCCGTGCCTTGCCCGACGGCGTCTACGATTACACAGCGGTGATGGACGGCGTGGGTGAGCCGATCGAGCTCAAGATGAAGATGACGGTGAGCGACGATACGCTTGCGATCGATTTCGCCGGCTCGGCGCCGCAGGTCCTGCGAGGGATCAACGTATGCATGGCTTATACGATCTCCTATACCGCCTTCGGCGTGAAAGCTGTGCTCGCACCCGAGGTGCCGAATAATGATGGAGTGATGCGTCCGATCATCAT
>JBKJPI010000538.1:0-4166 GCA_046595235.1 Burkholderiales bacterium
GCGAGCCCGAGCGCGAGCGTGATCGCGTTCGCGATCATGATGGGCACTTCACCGAGCATGATGCCGTACGCGAGCCACAACGCCACACCCGTACAAAACACGACGAACATGCTCAAAGACACGTCTTTCGCGGACTTCGTCTTCCAGATCTTCGTTTCCTGCGGAACGAAGGCAATTGTAGTGAGCGTTGCCGCCGCCAGTCCGGTCATCGCGGTCAGGTCGACGCTCATGATGAGGGCGACGCGTGGGCGCGCGCGAAAGGCGAGCCGTCGTAGCGTTTCAGGAGATCCGTGACGTCGTTGTATACGGCGATCACGCCCTGACGTCGCAAACGCTCGCCGGAGAACCCGCCGCTCAATACGCCGACAGTACGCATCCCGGCTTTTGCAGTGGCTTCCGCGTCGTAAGGCGTGTCGCCGATGACGATCGCGTCCGCACGCGATACGCCTTGGAGGCGCTCCAGCGCGGCGACGAAGATATCGGGGTATGGTTTCGAATGCTCGGCATCGTCCGCCGATGTGGCGCCTTCCAGAAGATCGTCGACACCGAGGCTTTTCTTGTGGTGCGCAAGCTCTTCTTCCTTTGCTGAAGACGCGAGCGCGATGCGTATGCCATCGGCGTTCAGGCGCTCGAAGAGCTCGCGCACGCCGGGGAAAGGTTTCGCGCGCGGCAGGTAGTTGCGAAGGAAGAGATCGCCTCGCATGCGCTCGAGCGCCTCGCCGAACTTTTCGAGCTCGTCCTCCGAAAGAAATACCGGCATCAGCTGGTCGCCGCCCTTACCCATCTGGGCGTGAAGCTCGTCGTAACCCGGATCCTTGCCGTAGCGCCGGAACGCATCGCGCCAGGCTTCGATATGAAGATCGTTGGAATCGATGAGCGTGCCGTCGACGTCGAAGATGGCAGCTTTGGCGTTTTTGCCTGCAGGTTGAGTATCCATAACGCAGCATATTGCAATCGCCAAGCCAGCATGGACATCGCTCCGGCCCGTACTCATAATGGCCGCGGCATCTGCAACCTGTCGGACAAAATAGCCTGATCAGCAGGCAGTGGGGGGGGAATGAGAACATGCGTCGGAATCGTCGCGGCTGCAGCCGCGCTCTGGCTCACCGCGGCTGTGGCCCAGAGTACGGCACCGTACCCAGCGCGCGCCATCCGCATCATCGTGCCGCTTGCGCCGGGCGGAAATGTCGACCTCGTCGTTCGGGCGCTCGCGCAGCAGGTGAGCGAAAGCATGGGGCAACAGGTCATCGTAGACAATCGCCCCGGGGCGAGCAGCCTCGTCGGCACGCAGCTCGCAGCTAAAGCGCCGGGCGACGGCTATACGATTCTTGCGATCGCAAACACGTTCGCGACGGTTCCATCGATCGTCGCGAATCCGGGGTACGACCCGTTCAGGGATTTCACGCCAGTCACCCTGACGTGCCTCGTTCCGCAGGTGCTCGTCGTCAATCCGTCGTTGCCGGTGCGCACTGTGAAGGAGCTCGTCGCACTCGCCAGGGCGCGGCCGGGCGATCTGAGCTACGCCACTTCAGGTCCCGGCGGAACGGGTCACATGGCGACAGAGCTCTTCAGCCGCCAGGTCGGAATCAAGATGCTGCACATTCCCTACAAAGGCAATTCACAGGCGCTCGTGGACGTGATCGGCGGGCAGGTGATGCTGATGTTCGATCAGGTCAGCACGTCCGAGCCTTATGTAAAAGCCGGCAAGCTCCGCGGGCTCGCCGTCACGAGCCTTTCACGCTCGCCGCTCTTTCCCGGCCTTCCGACGATCGACGAAGCCGGCGTGAAAGGCTACGAGGACATCACGTTCAACGGCATCGTGGCGCCCGCCGCGACACCGCGGGACATCCGTCTGCGCATCCAGCAGGAAATTGCAAAGGCGGTGCGCGTACCGGCGCTGCGAGACCGCTTTCTTCAGCGCGGTGTCGAGTTGAAGGCGAGCGCGACGCCGGAAGAGTTCGGGACGCACATCAAAACCGAGTTCGACAAGAAAGCGCGGCTCGCGCGCGAAGCGAACATCCGCATCGAATGAAAACCGGCAAACCCACGTCGGCGTTCACGAGAATCCATGTTGACGTTATGAGCCGCGTGCCTTCACCTTCAGCAGCTCTAAGTTCGAGCGATCCATCGATCGCTCTCGCCGGTTGATCATGCGGTCGATCTCGACCACAGCGTCGTTGTATGGCGTAGCGATACCGTGCTTCCGGCCTTCGCGGGAGACGACGCCGGGAATGAATTCCATCTCGCTCGTGCGCCCTTTCATGTGGTCGTGAATGGGCGCCGTGCGGCCGTTCGTGACGTGCTTCAGAAGTTGTTTCATCGCAGTAACGAGGTTCTCTTCGTCCGAGCCGCCGAATTCATCTGCGCGCAACCCGAAGATGGGCTCGATCCGGTAACCGAGAGCCTGGCCGACCGCGAGTGATTCCTTGCCGAGCTGCACCGAGACGTCGAACATGCCTGGCAGCGATGACGCGTCCTTGTTGCCGAGCCCGAGCAGACCGAACGGTCCCATCGTCATCGTGTTCGCGATGAGCTTCGTCCATTTCGCGCCGTAGATGTTGTTGGTCACGTCGCAACGCCCGACGTGTTTCAGAATCGATTCGAGCGCTTTCACTCGATCGGTATAAAACCCGTCGAGCTCTCCGATCGCGAGCCACGTCGTGTCGTGTGTGGTGTTTCGTTTGACGAGTCCGGGGGTAAAAATTTCGGCAGAGAGCTCGACCACGCAGCCCACCACGCGCTCGCGCCCCACGATCGAAGCGAGCGAATCGTCGTTCATGCCGTTCTGGATCGCCGTCATCACGCCATCTTTTTTCAGATACGGTTTGATGAGCTCCGCCATCCAGCGGTGATCGTTGGATTTGACCGTGAGAAACACGATGTCGAATTCGAGGTTCGAGGATGAAAGGTCGCACAGGTGCAGCGCCCGTATCGGCGTCTCCAGCACGCCATCGGTCATTTCGATCCGCAGCCCCTTCGCCTTGAGCGCTTCGACCTGCGCCGGCCACTGGTCGATCACTGTGACGTCGAAGCCGGCTTTGGTTAAGTCGGCGCTCACGCTGCTGCCCATCGCGCCTGCGCCGAGTACTGCGATTGTTTTGTTCATGCTTTCGTGATCCCCTAGCCGCGGCAGTAAGTCGAGCGACCTCCGTTCGCAGCCGCGGCTGGATAACGAACAGAGGAAAACCCAAGGTTTCCCTCCGTTAACTCCCATCCTTCGGTTTGTAGTTCCTATTCGGCGGCTTTGCGTCGTTCGTCGGCCTGCTTGCCGGCTTCCTCGTACTTCTTGCGCATCTGCTGACCGTCTGGGTTGGCGCTGCTCCTTACGCCTTCCTGTGTTGCAGACTGATCCTTGCACGCGCCAAGCGCGAGACTTGTAACCAGCAACACGAAAAGCGTTTTCATCTGCAGTCCCCTCACCCTACCCTCTCCCCGAATCGGGGCGAGGGTTTATCGAGTTCGTTAGACGTTCATCTCGAGAATGTAGAGCCCACCCCCGAAACGATCGCCTGCATAAACAAGGTTGCGGTCATCGACGTAGACGTCGTTGATCTGCACCGACCCCTTGGGACACAGTCGCGGCGCGGCCGGTACGAAATACGCGATCTCCTGCGGCTGGTACTGGTTGGAGATGTCGTAGGCGCGAACGCCGCCGTTGAAGAACGTGGCGAGGATGATGTTGTCGGAACGCCACGAGAGCGGCCCCGGATAGTTCTCGTGCACGTTGTGGGAGCCGTAGCGGCCGCCTCGTTTCGAGAAGACTTCCACGGGCGGAAGCGGAAGCGTCGAGATCGGCACAAGGTTCGTCTCTTCGCGCATGTCGAAAATCCACGAGAGCTTCGGCCAGTCCTTACCGTCGTCCTGAGTGCACTCGTCGGTCACGACCATGAGATCGCGTGAGAAGAGCGGCATCGCGGTGTGCGTGAAGCCGTTGAACGGGGGCGAATAGTTGTAACGGGAAATTTCTTTCGGGTGCGCCTTGTCGCTGATGTCGAGCACCACGACGCCGCCGTCGAGATAAGCAACGTAAGAGCGGTCGGGCCGTTCCGGATACCAGCTGATGTTGTGCGGACGATAGCCGCTGTCGAACTTCGGGTGACGCGGGAGCGGCGTTTCGCCTTTCATTTGTCACGGATACCACCAGCGCCCGGCTTCGACCGGCTTCG
>JBKJPI010000540.1:0-2668 GCA_046595235.1 Burkholderiales bacterium
GACGATCTCTGTCCCTTCCATACTCCAGCCAGGGCTTCGTCGTGGACGTCAATTCGCCATAGAACGTGATGCGATGATTTGCGCGAGCTCTCGATTAGTGGTCCCGAGCATAAGCAACGATCGGACTAACAAGTCCAGAGACACTGTGGGATCTCCCGATTCCATCTTTGCGACTCGCGATTGGCTCGACCGAACGGCCTTCGCAAGCTGCACTTGAGTGAGACCTTGCTTGACCCGACGTACCTTCAGCCCTTCCGCCAGTTTCAGGCGAAGCTCGATAAAGGCATCTTCCTCATCGGTGAGTTGGAGGAACTGCTTGGTAGTGCCGACCGTCCAGCCCTTCGTTTGGAGGCGCTTACGCTTACTGTGAAGCATCGTCGTACTCCTTCATGCGTTTCTTGCACGCCTGGATCACTTCTTTCGGGGTCTTCTGCGTTTGCTTTGCAAAGACCTCCACAATCAAAATCGCGTCCGGATCGATTCGGTAGATCAAGCGCCAAGTTGCAGTCGCATCGTTGACACGCAGTTCATGACAGCGCGAGCCTATGCTGGGCATTGGCCGCGACTGTGGCATCTGTAGCCGCTCACCGCGTTGAAGCCGTCGAAGAAGAAATCCCGTTTCCATTCGCGCTCCGTGCGAAAGGGGTGGAGTTTTCACCTCCCCGTGCAGCCACGCGAGCGGCTTTTCCGTCCTGGTCACAGAATTAAGTATATGCCTGTTCGGACATATTCAACAAGACTGTTTTCGGATTCAGGCCGCGCAGGCGCTTAACGTCAACCGGCTCCGTTACTGCACTCGATCAGCCGCACCTGGCGCAGGCGACCAGGACGGTATGATCGGCTATTCGGACAAAGCGCTCGCGGCGTGGAAGGCGGAAGGGGTGATTGGCTCCTCGGAGGTTTGAAGTGGCTGTGAACACGGAAAGCCTGAAGTAAAAAGTATGACGTCACTGCGCTTCATATTTCTGGCCGCGGCAACAGCGGCGGCGCTGGCCAGCGGGCAGGCTGCGGCGCAGGACCGGCCTTTGCGCCTCATCGTGCCCTATCCGCCGGGACCCGGCGTCGACCTCATCGCTCGCACGGTCTCGACGCAGCTGTCGCAGACGCTGCGCCAGCAGATCGTTGTGGACAACCGGCCCGGGGCCGGCTCGGTGATTGGCGTGGATCTGGCTGCCAAATCGCCGCCGGACGGTAACACGCTGCTCTTCGTGAATCTCGCCTATGCCATCAACGCGGCGATGGTGACGAAGCTGCCGTACGACCCGCTGCGCGATCTCGCGCCAGTGACAGTGGTGGCGACGCAGCCGCACATCCTCGTTGTGAATCCCGGGGTCCCGGTGAAGACCGTGCGCGATCTGATCGCGTTAGCCAAGTCGAAGCCGGGCGAAGTGACGTACGCGTCAGCGGGCAATGGCACCGGCCCGCAGCTCGTCGCCGAGATGTTTTCCAATGCGGTCGGCGTGCGCATGAACCATATTCCATACAAGGGCGCGAATCCGGCGCTGACGGACGTCGTCGGCGGTCACGCGCAGATCATGTTTGCGACCCTCGTGTCGGCGCTGCCGCACGTGCAGTCCGGGCGCCTGCGCGCCGTGGCCGTCACGTCCGCGAAGCGCGCGCGCCACGTGCCCGACGTGCCGACCATGATCGAGTCGGGTCTGCCGAATTTCGAAGCGGTGGGCTGGTACATGGTGCTCGTCCCGGCCCGCACGCCGGCGCCGATCATGGCGCGCATGCAAGCTGCGGTCGCTGAAGCGCTGGCCCAGCCGTCCGTGCGCGAACGGCTGACGGGCGACGGGGCGGAAGTCGTCGCCAACAAGCCGGAGGAAGCGAAGCGTTTTCTCGAGACCGAAGTCAGACGCTGGGGTGCGGTCGTGAAAGCGGCCGGCCTTAGAGAATAGCGGCGCTGCATGACCAGAGAGATCCTGGCGAAGGTGCGGGTCGTCGACATGACCGAAGGTGTCGCCGGGCCCTATGCCGCGACGGTGCTGGGGGACATGGGCGCGCAGGTCGTGAAAGTCGAACGTCGGGAAGGTGACTGGCAGCGGAGTGCGGGCACGGGCGAGCCGGGGCGTTTTGGTAATCCGCAGTTCATCGCGCTCAATCGCAACAAACGCGACATCGGCGTCGACCTCAACACTGAAGACGGACGCCGGATCGTCGAGCGCCTGGTCTCGCAGGCGGATGTGGTGATTTCCAATTACCGGGCAGGCGTGATGGCGAAGCTCGGCTTCAGCTTCGAACGCTGCAAGGCGCTCAAGCCCGACATCATCTACTGCACCATTTCCGGTTTCGGACAGGACGGCGCGTACGCGCAACGACCGGCGAGCGATACGATAGTGCAGGCCATCAGCGGCGTGATGAGTGTGGTGGGCGAGCCGGACGGGCCGCCGCTGCGCGTCGGCTTTCCCCTGATCGACATGACAGCGGCGAACTCGGCCGTGCAGTCCGTGCTGCTGGCGCTCTACGGTCGAACCACCGGGCAGGGCGGCGCCGAAATCGACGTGAGCCTCATAGCGGCGGCGGCATCGCTGATGTGCGGCGGCTACACCGAGAACATGGCGACCGGTCGGCTGCCCCCGCGTCAAGGCAATCAGAACAGCCTGCTCGCGCCGGCAGCCGACCGGTCGCCATGTTCTTGGTGTAGCCGCCGCACATCAGCGATGCC
>JBKJPI010000033.1:0-10367 GCA_046595235.1 Burkholderiales bacterium
TGCGCCTGCCCGCCGAGCGAGCCTTCAGTGCCGACCTCGCGCGCGACCCGCGTCACTTCCGACGCGAACGACCTCAGCTGGTCGACCATCGTGTTGAGCGTGTCCTTGAGCTGAAGAATCTCGCCTTTCACGTCTACCGTGATCTTGCGCGACAAGTCGCCGTTCGCAATCGCCGTCGCCACCTCCGCGATGTTCCGCACCTGCGCCGTCAGATTGCCGGCGAGCGAGTTGACGTTGTCGGTCAGGTCTTTCCACGTGCCCGCAACACCCGGCACCTGCGCCTGGCCGCCGAGCTTGCCTTCGGTGCCCACCTCGCGCGCCACGCGCGTCACTTCCGCCGCAAAGGAGTTGAGCTGGTCCACCATCGTATTGATGGTGTTCTTGAGCTCGAGAATCTCGCCTTTCACGTCCACCGTGATCTTCCGCGACAAGTCGCCACGCGCGACCGCGGTGGTCACCTCCGCGATGTTCCGCACCTGCGCCGTCAGGTTTGTCGCCATCGCGTTGACCGAGTCGGTCAGGTCTTTCCACGTGCCCGCGACACCCGGCACCTGCGCCTGCCCGCCGAGGGAGCCTTCGGTGCCGACCTCGCGCGCGACCCGCGTGACTTCCGACGCGAACGAACGCAGCTGGTCCACCATTGTGTTCAGCGTGTCTTTGAGCTGGAGAATCTCGCCCTTCACGTCCACCGTGATCTTGCGCGACAAGTCGCCACGCGCGACGGCGGTCGTCACCTCGGCGATGTTTCGCACCTGAACCGTGAGGTTGGTGGCCATCCCGTTGACGGAGTCGGTCAGGTCTTTCCAGGTGCCGGCGACACCCGGCACGATGGCCTGGCCGCCGAGCTTGCCCTCGGTGCCCACCTCGCGCGCGACGCGGGTCACTTCCGAAGCGAACGATCGCAGCTGGTCGACCATCGTGTTGATGGCTTCCTTCAGCTGAAGAATCTCGCCGCGCACGTCCACCGTTATCTTGCGCGACAAGTCGCCGTTCGCCACCGCGATCGTCACCTCGGCGATGTTGCGCACCTGCGCGGTCAGGTTTGAGGCCATGAAGTTGACGTTGTCGGTCAGATCTTTCCAGGTGCCGGCGACACCCGGCACGATGGCCTGGCCGCCGAGTTTCCCTTCGGTTCCGACCTCGCGCGCCACCCGCGTCACTTCCGAAGCGAATGAACGCAGCTGGTCGACCATCGTATTGATGGCTTCCTTCAGCTGAAGAATCTCGCCGCGCACGTCCACCGTGATCTTGCGCGAAAGATCGCCGTTCGCGACCGCGATCGTCACTTCGGCAATGTTGCGCACCTGTGCGGTCAGGTTGTTCGCCATGTAGTTCACGTTGTCGGTCAGGTCTTTCCACGCGCCGCCGACGCCTTTCACCTGTGCCTGGCCACCGAGCTTCCCGTCCGTCCCGACCTCGCGCGCCACGCGCGTCACTTCAGACGTGAAGACTGCCATCTGTTCGATCATGGTGTTCACGATCGTCGCTGAACGAAGGAACTCGCCTTGTAGCGGACGTCCGTCGACATCGAGCCGCATGGTGCGCGACAGGTCGCCTTTGGCGACGGCCGCAATCGTGCGTGTCACCTCGGCTGTAGGCCACAAGAGATCTTCGATCAGGGTATTGACCGAGGTTTCCATTTCGCCCCAGGCACCGCTTCTGCTGTCCGCGCGCACGCGCTGCCGGGTCTTACCCTGCTTGCCGACCGACTGGCCGACGCGGCCAAGCTCGTCGGACATGCGGCGATTCGACCGCACGATGTCGTTGAACGTATCGGCCACCTTGCCGTAAAGGCCCAGCCAGTCGCCCGGAAGCTGCGCCGAGAAGTCGCCTTCCCGAACGCTTTGAAGGGCGCGGAGGAGCTCACGCAACTCCGGCGCGTGCTCGCCGTCGGTGAGCACGGGCGCAGGCGTGACGATCACTTCTTCAGTCGTGACTGTATTCATAGCGGACTCTGGCAGGGATTGAATGGAATTGCGGAGGACACGCCGTCAGGCGTCCCCCGCATGTCTACAAAGGCACTCGAATATCCGGGGCGCGCTTGCATCCTTTCAGCAGCGCCCGCAGGTCACCGAGGCAGTGCGCCGGCAAAAGCTCATCAATTTGCGCTCATCACTTTGAAATGGCGGGCTCATTTTTGCCCCTCTTTGTTCTCTCGCATCGATGCACGAAGCGTGCACCTCGCATTTATGCGGAAAGGACGTCATGCAAATCGTATGCCGCTAGTAAAGTCCCGAAGAGTCAACCGCTTGCGCTACTTTCGCAGAATAATATCACTCCAAAACAGAAGCGCAGCGGTAATCTTTTCACAGGTTCGGGGAGAAAGTTCTTCACCGCGTCTGTCGTTTCACACTTCAAGGCTTGGGCCGGAAGCGCGATGAGAGCTACGAAGTCCGGCGTTACGCGACCAGTCGGTGTTTCGTCGCAGTTTCAAGCTGAATCGTCTGGCTTCGCCAGCGATTCAGTTCAAATTGAGGTTACGGCGCAAAGTAGGGTTCCACTTTGCGACGGGGCGGTTACACCCACATGTTGCGAAGCTGCGCGGCAACGTCCACCCGCGGCAACATTGCCGTCACGCCGGGCTCGGCAGCCCGCTGCATCTCTGCCGGCCACGTGATGACCTCCAGCGTCTTTGTGACCGCAGGCGTCAGGAATCGCGATCGCGTGCCATAGACATGCGTGTCGCCCTGCCGAGTCTGATGCGTCACGTAGTACTTGAGCGGAGTAATGAGGTCGAGCTCGTGCTTTGCGCGCGTCATCGCCACGTACAGCAGTCGCCGCTCTTCCTCGATGAACTCCGCTTTCCCAGTCGCGAACTCTGATGGAAAGGTGCCGTCGGTCACGTGCAGGATCGAAACGCGGTCCCACTCCTGTCCTTTTGCCGAGTGGATGGTCGAGAGCACGAGGTAATCCTCATCGAGGAGCGGCGTGCCGGACAGGTCCCCGGTCGCGCGCGGGGGATCGAGCGTGAGCTCGCTCAGGAATTGTTCGCGGGTCCTGAACTGCGTTGCAATGCGCTCGAGTTGCTCGAGATCGCCCGCGCGCGGCATCGAGGCGTCGTACAGGCGGCTGAGGTGCGGCTCGTACCAGCGACGCGTGAGTCCTACCTGCCCTTCCCACGGCGCTTCCGGCGCCGCCGCTGTGCGCAGGAGCTCGACAAGCTTCGTCCAGTCGTCGCGCGCCGCGGCCGGCATCTTGTAGTCGGCGAGGGCCTGCCAGTTATGTGAGGACGCCTCGAACGCCGCAAGACAGCGATCAGCACTGGCGGGGCCGATGCCGGGAAGAAGCTGGAGCACGCGAAAGCCGGCGATCCGATGACGCGGATTATCGGCCCAGCGCATGACGGCGAGGAGATCCTTCACATGCGCGGCTTCGAGAAACTTGAGTCCGCCGTATTTCACATACGGAATGTTCCGGCGCACGAGCTCGAGCTCGAGCGAATCGCTGTGGTGAGAGCTTCTGAAGAGCACCGCCTGACGCTTGAGTGGAATGCCCTGTTCGCGTGCGTCGAGGATGCGTTCGACGACGTAGTCGGCCTCGGCCTGTTCATCGAGCACCGTGACGAGCCGCGGCCGATTACCTGAACGCTCAGACTTGAGCCGCTTCTGGTATTGCCGTGCGGCTTCGCCGATCAGAGCGTTCGCAGCATCGAGGATCGGCTGGCTCGAGCGGTAATTCTCTTCCAGGGTGACCACGTGCGAGGGAGGCGCGAAGTGCGCAGGAAACCCGAGAATGTTTTCGATGGTCGCCGCGCGGAAGGCGTAAATCGACTGCGCGTCGTCGCCGACTACACACAGTCCCGCACCCGTGGGTTTGAGCGCAATCAGGATTTCCGCCTGAAGCGTGTTGGTGTCCTGGTATTCGTCGACGAGCACGTGGTCGTATAACGATCCCACGTCGGAGGCAAGCGTGCCTTCGTGCATGAGCGCGTGCCAGTAGACCAGCAGATCGTCGAAGTCGAGCACCTGCTGTTGAAGCTTCATCTCCACATAACGCGAAAAAAGAAGCTTGAGCTCATCGTGCCATTGCGCGCACCACGGGAATACTTCAGCGAGCGTGCGCTCGAGCGCGAAGCGCGTGTTGACGCGGTGCGAATAGATCGCAAGGCACGTGTCCTTGCGCGGGAAGCGACGCTCTGTGGAAGAGAACGCAAGTTCCTGCCGTGCGAGATCCAGAAGGTCTGCTGAATCGCCGCGGTCCATGACGCTGAAGCCCGGCGTCAGCCCGACCTGCGCCGCGTATCGCCGCACGATCCGGTTCGCCACCGAATGGAACGTGCCCGCCCAGGTGAGGCGCGCAACGCCCGGCGCCTCCTCGCCGTCGTCCTTTCCGCTGAATGCTTTCGCCACGATCCGGCGTGCGCGGCGAATCATCTCCTGCGATGCGCGCCTCGAGAACGTGAGCAACAGAATGCGCTCGGGCGCAACGCCATTCAGCACGAGGTGCGCAACGCGATGCGCAAGCGTGTTCGTTTTGCCCGTGCCAGCGCCGGCAATGATGAGAAGCGGCCCGGAATCGCAGGTTCCCTTCGCAGCCGAACCATACGTCGCAGCGGCACGCTGCGCCGGGTTGAGCTCGTCAAGCCACGCACGCGGAACCGCGCGAGATTCAGTTAATGTCGCCATGGATATGTGCCCGCGAGGAAGTAGATAATAGCTGTATATATCCACAGTGGCGGTTCAACGCAAGCTTGAACTCGATTGCCGTGTGTCACGGCTGCGGCCAGGGCAGCCCAATGGCGACGGGCGCTATACTCGTCGACGCGATTCAAGGGAGGACCCTGATGAAAATTCTATACTTCAATGATTTCCGGCTGGGCATCCTGAATGGGGAGAATGTGGTCGACGTGATGGACATCGTGCGCGACATTCCGCACACAGGCCCGCACAACCTCATTAATGGCTTGATCGAGCGGTTCGCCGATTACCGCGGCAAGCTCGAAGCTGCTGCTGCCCAATGCAAAGGCGTTCCGCTTTCGGGTGTACGCATCCGGCCGCCGCTGCCCAGACCGCACAACATCGAGTGCATGGCGGTCAACTACATGGAAGACGGCACGCGCTCAGAGCCCGCGCCGATCAACGCGTTTCACAAATCGCCGAGCGGAATCATCGGGAACGGCGACACGATGGTGCTGCCCGATGTGCCGGCGACGATTTTCGAAGGTGAAGCGGAAGTCGCACTCGTCATCGGAAAACGCGCGTCCAACGTGAAAGCCGCCGACGCCATGCCCTACATCTTCGGCTACATGAATTTCATCGATGGTTCCGCGCGGGGACTGCCGCCGACGGGCAATACGTTCTATCAGATGAAATCACGCGAGACCTTCTGTCCGATCGGGCCTTACATCGTTACCGCTGATGAAATCCCGGAACCGCAAAACCTTCAGATCAAACTCTGGGTCAATGGCGAGCTCAAACAGAACTTCAACACGAGCGACATGGCGCACAAAATCCCACGATGCATCGAGTGGGTGAGCTCGATCCACGCCATCGAGCCAGGCGACATCCTTGCCACCGGAACGAACCACAGAGGTCTCAACGCGTTCCAGGATGGTGACGTGGTGGAGATCGAGACCGAGAAGCTCGGCCGGCTCAAGTTTAATGTCAAAGATGAGTTGAAGCGCACGTGGGGCCGTGAGACGCGACTCGATCGCCAGAACAGGAAGCTCGAAGGCCAGACGCCGCAATTGACCGGAAAGTACGCCGCGAAGGGTGCGTGACGGTGTCACGGCTAGGAGGCGAGATATGTCATTCGGACTGACACTGAGCCACGTCGGCGTGTTCGTGACCGACATGTCGCGCATGGTCGATTTCTACACCGGCTTCCTGGGGTTCGCCGAAAGCGACCGCGGCGAGACCGCGGATGGCGGCGAGATCGTTTTCCTTACGCGCGATCCGCGCGAGCATCATCAGGTAGTGCTTGCGAGCGGAAGGCCCGCCGATCTTCCTTACAACATCGTCAATCAGCTTTCTTTTCGCGTCGACAGTCTCGACACGCTGCGCGAGCTTCAGCGCGGGTTGAAGCACGAGCATGCCACCGAACTCGGCCCCGTCACACACGGCAACGCGCTATCCGTTTACCTGCACGACCCCGAGCAAAACCGCGTCGAGCTTCTGATCGATACGCCATGGTACGTGCCGCAGCCTTGCCGGATTCCTGTCGATCTTTCGCAGGCCGATGACGCGCTGTGGGCCTCGATCGAGAAGCAGGCGCGAGCGCTTCCCGGCTTCAAGACCCGCGAAGCGTGGGTGGCGGATATCGAAAAAAGAATCGCGCAGGCCACGCATAAGCGCCGGCGCGCGGCGACATCCGTCGACGCGTAAGTAATGATGTGGCGTTGCCAGGCGTCGCACGACGGGGTCATCGCAACAGCCGGGCGCTGGCGGCGTGTGACACCTCGGCTGACCTCACAGGGCAGCGACTGACTGTGATGCGCGCCGCGCAAGCCGATCACGACGCGAGCGTCGCGAGCTCGAGCCGTCGTCGAGCGCTGGGCCTCTTCACAGTTGCCGGGCTTGCGCCGCTTCTCGGATTTTCGCCCAAGGTGTATGCCGCCACTGCGCCCGCGAGCCTGAGCTTTCGCGCGCTGCGGAATGGCCTGCCGATCGGCGTGCACACGGTCAGCTTTCGGCAGGACGGTGAGCGCCTCGTGGTCACCACGCGCATCGACATCTTAGTCAAGGTGCTGCTCTTTACAGCGTTCTATCTCAAGCACGAGGCGGAGGAAGTCTGGCAAGCCGGAAGACTCCTGGCGGTCCGCAGCACGACCGACGACAACGGCACGCGATTACAAGTCTCCGGCACCGCGACGCCGAATGGCTTTCGCGTGATCGGTGAAGAGGGACCGTTCCTCGCGCCGGCACAACTCCTGACGTCGAACATGCTGTGGGACGTTCGGTTGCTCAGTTCCGAGCGCCTGATCGATGTCCAGCACGGCGGCGTCATCGGACTCGCCGTCAGGGCTCTTGGGCCGGCGCTCGTCGACACGCCACACGGCCAGGTGCGCGCGAACCGCCATCACCTGATCACGCCGCATTACACCGGCACCCTGTTTCACGATAGCAACGGGCGCTGGGTCAAGGCGCTGATCGAAGCCAAAGGCGAGATCATTGAATATGCGCTCACGAAATAGCGCTGCATCGGGGTTCTGGATGACACGCGTCGCGTGCATCGTCGCAGCGCTTACCCTCCAGGCGTGCACGGTCGTTCAATATCGGCCCGACGTGGCGATCGGCACTGGCCGGCCGGGCGGCGTTTACTTTGCGCTGGGTGACTCGGTGTGTCGCCTGTTCAATCTCGATGTCATGGCGCGCGGCTTGCGCTGCGCCGCGTATCCGTCGAGCGGACCCGTTGCCAACATCGAATCACTGCACAACCGTCGAATCGATGTCGGCATCGTGCAGTCGGACGTACTGGCTGACGCGATTAGCGGGCATGGGCGTTTCACCGCTCGGGGACCGGACACCGAATTGCGCGTGCTGTTCACGGGCCAGACCGAGGCGTTCACAATCGTCGCGCGCGGCGAGCTCGCGATACGCGCAGCGACAGAGCTTCGTGGCAAGCGCATCAACCTCGGCAGCCCCGGCTCCGGCGAGCGGGTGAGCATGGAGCGCGTGATGGCCGCGCTTGGTTTCGCTCCGCGTGATTTCGCCGAAACCCGTGAGCTACCGCTCGCCCGGCAGCACGATGCCTTCTGCGCGAACGCACTCGATGCGATTCTATACACGGTGCGCCATCCGAATGGTTTCGTGGACGATGTGATCCGCTCGTGCGGCGGCATTCTGGTGGATGTGAGCGGTCCGCAGATTGACGCCATGCTTGCAAGCCAGAGGGAATATTCGCGTTCGGTGATCCCCGCAAACACGTATCCGAACAACGGCAACGCCATTGCTACGGTCGGCGTACGCACCGCGATCATCACGACCGCCCGTCTGCCTGAACGCGTGGCTTACGAAATCACTAAATCGCTTTTCGAGAATATCGACGACTTTCGTCGGCTGCATCCGGATTTCGCGACGCTGGCGCCGAACGAGATGGTTCCGATCGTCATCGGTGTGCCGCTGCACCCCGGCGCAGCGCGCTACTATCGCAGTCGTGGATGGCTGCAGTGACGCCACGCGTGTGCAGAATGTCAGCCCTGCATTAGGAAGAGGTTCTCATGCCCTACGTTCGCCGTAACGCCGAAGGCCGCATCGTTGCCCTCCTCGCCGAGTCGACAGCCGATGCCCAGGAGGTGCTTCCGTCCGGTCACATCGAGGTGCTGGCCTTCCTCGGCATCGACAGCGAAGCAGCCGCGTTCGGCACGCTCGATATCGATTTCGTGCGAGTGACGGAGGACCTGATCAATACACTCATCGAGAAGGGGCTGCTGCAGTTCACCGACCTGCCGTCGGAAGCGCAGCGGAAACTTCTCGCGCGTCAGAGCTTCCGTAGCCGCCGGCTCGAAGGCGCGCTGGATCTGCTGGGAAACAGCGACACGCCGGAGTAAGGAAAAAAAGGGTTTATCCCGGTCTGTCCCGTTTTTTCCGCTGCGTCCATGGGTGCGGCACCAGGAGGTGTGACGGATCGGCTCTGGTGCCGCCCCGCTTCTGCCGAAGCAGCCTCTTGACGCTTCATAACCAGCCCTCGAGCCAGCTGCCAGTCTCAGCTGACCACACCGATATTCCACGGCACGAACTCGTGGTCCCCGAGGCCGAGCAGCTCACTCTTGCTCTTCTCTCCTGAGGCGATGCGCAGCAGGTAGTCGAAGATGACCTTGCCCATCTCCTGCACCGTTGAATCACCATCGAGGATGACGCCGCAGTTGAGATCCATGTCTTCGGACAGGCGGTTGTACATGGCCGTGTTCGTCGCGAGCTTGATCGAAGGCACCGGCTTCGCGCCGTACATCGAGCCGCGGCCGGTGGTGAACGCGATGAGGTTGGCACCCCCTGCAATCTGACCGGTGGCCGAGCACGGATCGAAGCCCGGCGTATCCATGAAGACAAACCCTTTCTGCGTGACCGGCTCGGCGTAGCGATAAACCTCCATGAGCGGTCCGGTGCCGCCTTTCATCGATGAGCCGAGCGACTTCTCGAAGATGTTCGCAAGCCCGCCGTGCTGATTCCCGGGGCTTACGCGGCCGTTGATCTGTGCGTCGCGCCCGACCGTGTATTCATCTTTCCACCAGCGGATACGCTCGATCAGCTTCTCGCCCACTTCGCGCGAACGTGCGCGCCGCGTGAGCGTGTGCTCGACGCCGTAGATCTCCGGTGTCTCCGAAAGAATGCCCGTGCCGCCGTGGCGCACGAGCAGGTCTACCGCCGCGCCCAGCGCGGGATTTGCTGTAATCGCCGAGAAGCCGTCGGAACCGCCGCATTGGAGGCCGATCATGATGTGGCTGGCGGGCACCGGGCTACGCGTGACGCGATTCGCTTCAGGCAGCATCTCCTTCACGGCTGCAATGCCCGCTTCGATCGACTTGCGCGTGCCGCCTGTCTCCTGCATGACCATCGTCTTCAGGCGCGAGCTGACCGCAAGGTTCTGTTCCTGCAGAAGCCCGCTGATCTGGTTTCGTTCACACCCGAGCCCCACGATCATCGCAGCACCGATGTTCGCGTGACGCGCGAAGCCCGCCATCGTGCGCCTGAGGAGATCCATCGGCTCACCCGTCATTTCCATGCCGCAGCCGGTGCCGTGTGCGAACGCCACGACGCCGTCGATGTTCGGATAGTCTGAAAGGCGCTCGGGCGTGAAGTACTCGGCAATTTTGTGAACGACCGTGGCCGAGCAGTTCACCGTGGAAAGCACGCCGACGTAATTTCGCGTGGCGACCTGGCCGTTCTCGCGAACGATGCCCATGAAGCTCGCGCGCTCGCTTTCAGGCAGCATCTCGACTTCGCGGAATTCGCTTGCATACGCGTAGTCTCGATCGAACTCGCGAAATTCCATGTTGTGAGAATGGACGAACATCCCTGCAGCGATGTCGGCTGAAGCAAATCCGATGACCACGTTGTATTTGAGGATTGGCTCGCCTTTTTTTATTGCCCGGGCAGCGACCTTGTTCCCGGCGGGCACCTGACTCTTGACGGACAAACCCTCACGCTCGAGCTTCGCTCCGATGGGCAGATCATGGCGCGCGATTACGATGTTGTCGTTGTCGTGCAGGCGTATGGCCAGGCCGGCGGTGGGCCTATCCTTGAGCTCGAGCATTTTGGGTCTCCGGTTTTAGAGCCTGTTATGGACTTTAACGTGTGCGACGAACGTGGAGGAAGGGCTCAGTGCCAGGAGCCGGTCGCGCCGCAGTGCCGGACACTGTAAGCGAGTGGCGACAACGCAATGGGCCGTTCCTGCGCGTTCCCGGCGGGTTGAGCCAAAACGGCCCGTCT
>JBKJPI010000142.1:0-6446 GCA_046595235.1 Burkholderiales bacterium
GGCCGCGCGGCACGCGCCAGGGCATCAACGACTACACGGCGTGGTTCGCGACCACGGAAGAAATGAAAGGGGACTACTACGGCTACGACGGCCCATGCCCGCCGTGGAACGATTCGATGCCCCATCACTATATCTTCACACTGTATGCACTCGATATCGAGCAACTCGGGGTCAGCGGCATGTTTCGCGGCGCCGAGGTGCTGAACGCAATGAAGGGTCACGTGCTCGAGGAAGCAAAGCTGACGGGGGTTTACAGCCTCAATCCCGAAGTGCCCGCCTGACGTTGCTGTCGGGATTAATACGGCCGGCTGACGCCGGCTTTTTTATTTTGCGGTTTACTAATTGAAGCTCGACCCTGCGCGGCGTCTCGCCAACCTTCCGAAGCCCACTTACCCCGACGAGCTTCCCGTCGTCGCGCGGCGGGAGGAGATTGCGCGCGCGATTCGTGATCATCAGGTGGTGATCGTCAGCGGGGAAACCGGCTCGGGGAAAACAACGCAGCTCCCGAAGATATGCCTCGAGCTCGAGCGCGGCGTGAATGGTCTCATCGGTCACACGCAGCCGCGGCGCATTGCCGCGCGCACTGTCGCCTCGCGTATTGCGCAGGAGCTCAAAACCCCGCTGGGTCATGCGGTGGGCTACAAGGTTCGCTTCGCCGACAAGCTCTCGCCCGACACCTACATCAAGGTGATGACCGACGGCATCCTGCTCGCCGAGACGCAGGGCGACAGCCTCCTCAGCGCGTACGACACGATCATCATCGACGAAGCGCACGAGCGCAGCCTCAACATCGATTTCCTGCTGGGATACCTGAAGCAGATTCTTCCCCGTCGTCCCGACCTGAAGCTGATCGTCACGTCTGCAACGATCGAGACCGGGCGCTTCGCGCAGCATTTCTCCGCCGCGGGCATGCCCGCTCCGGTAATCGAGGTTTCGGGCCGCATGTATCCCGTCGAGGTGCGCTACCGGCCGCTCGAATCTGCCGACGAGGACGAAGAGGACCAGGACACGGGAGAAGCCGTGCTCGAGGCGGTCGACGAGCTGGCACGCGAGCGCGGTGTCGGGGACATCCTCGTGTTTCTCCCGGGTGAGCGCGAGATTCGAGAGACCGCCGAAGCGCTGCGGAAGCACCATCCGAAAGGCGCCGAGGTCCTGCCGCTTTACGCGCGCCTTTCATTCGAGGAGCAGGACCGCGTCTTCAAACCGAGCGCCACGCGGCGCATCGTGCTCGCGACCAATGTGGCCGAAACATCGCTCACGGTGCCGGGCATTCGCTATGTGATCGATACCGGCGTTGCGCGGGTCAACCGCTACAGCTGGCGCAACAAGGTCGAGCAGCTGCAGATCGAGAAGGTTTCGCGTGCGTCGGCTAACCAGCGGGCCGGACGCTGCGGGCGCGTAGCGCCGGGCATTTGCATACGTCTTTTTTCGGAGGACGACTACGCTGCGCGCCGTGACTTCGGCGAGCCCGAGATACTGCGCTCCTCACTGGCGGGCGTCATTCTGAGAATGAAGTCGCTTCGCATCGGCGACGTCGAGGATTTCGCATTTCTCGATCCGCCGACGCCGCGCATGATTGCCGATGGGTATCAGCTACTGCAGGAGCTCGGCGCGGTCGACGAGGAGAACGCGCTCACCAGGATCGGGTGGCAGCTCGCCAGGTTCCCGATCGACCCGCGCATCGCGCGCATGGTGCTCGCGGCCCAGCATGAGAAGTGCCTGCAGGAAGTGCTGATCATTGCCTCCGCGCTTTCGATACAGGACCCGCGCGAGCGTCCGTTCGATCGCTCGGAAGCCGCCGATCGCGCGCAGGAGCAGTTTCAGGAGGAGCGTTCCGACTTTCTTGCCTATCTCAAGCTCTGGAGCTTTTTCGAAGAGGCGATCAAGCACAAGAAATCGAATCGCAAGCTTATGGAGCTTCTGCACGAGCACTTTCTTTCGCATCGTCGCATGCGTGAATGGCGGGATATCCACGGCCAGCTCGCGTCGCTCGTGAGAGAGCTCGGCATGAAGCCCAACGACACGCCTGCGACTCATGAACAGATCCACCGCGCGCTGCTGGCTGGTCTTTTAGGCAATATCGGAACGAAAAGCGACGACGGCCCCGAATATCTCGGCGCGCGAGGGATCAGGTTCCTGATCTTTCCGGGATCGGTGCTGCGGAAGTCACAGCCGAAATGGGTGATGGCGGCCGAGCTGGTCGAGACGACCCGCCTCTATGCACGAAACGCTGCGCGAATTTCGCCTGAATGGATCGAGCCGCTCGCGGTGCACCTCGTCAAGCGTCACTACTCGGATCCGCACTGGGACAAAACGCGCGGCATGGTGATGGCGTACGAGCGCGTCGCACTTCATGGTCTTACGATCATCCCGCGGCGCCGCGTCCACTACGGGCCGCTCAACCCTCTGGAGGCGCGCGAAATTTTCATCCATCGTGCGTTAGCCGCGGGCGAGTTCGAAACGCGAGGGGCGTTCTTCCGTCACAACCGGCTGCTCATCACCGAACTGAAGGCGCTCGAAGCAAAGGCGCGGCGGCGCGACGTACTGGTCGACGAGCACACCGTTTACGCGTTTTACGACGCGCTCGTCCCCGACGGTATCTACAATGCCGCCGGTTTCGAGCGCTGGCGCCGCGAAGCGGAGGCTGAGAATCCGCAGCTCCTGTTCCTGACGCGCGCATACCTGATGCAGAACGCGGCCGCGGAGATCAGCGAAGCGCTGTTTCCCGATACGTTGCGGGCGGCCGGCAGCGACTTCAAGCTGCGCTATCGATTCGAGCCGGGGCACGCGCTCGATGGCGTCAGCGTAACGGTCCCGCTTCAGCTTCTCAACAAGCTCGAGGCGGCGGATTTCGACTGGCTCGTTCCGGGACTTCTGCGCGAGAAGGCCACGTGGTCGATCAAGGCCCTTCCAAAGAACATCCGGCGGCTTCTTTTCCCACTGCCGGACCAGGTGAGCGCGTTTCTCGAAGCGGCCGGCAACGGCGCAGGGGAAGGCTTTTTCGTTTCTCTGCGTAAATTCGTTCAGCGCCGAATCGGCGAGCCGGTCGCCATGGACGTCTGGCGTGACAAGACACCGCCTGCGCATTTACAGATGAACTTCGTCGTGATCGACGACTCGGGGCGCGAGCTTGCCGCCGGGCGCGATCTCCTCGCGCTCAAAGGGCAGCTCGGCCAGGCGGCGCAACTCACGTTCGCGAAAGCGGAGCCGGGGATCGAGCGCTCCGGTATCAGCGTGTGGGACTTTGGTGATTTGCCTGAGGAGATCGCTTTCACGCGCGGCGGGCGGCAGCTCACGGGTTACCCGGCGCTCGCGGACGAAGGTAAAAGTGTAGCCATCCGGCTCTTCGACCTGAAGCCTGCAGCGCAGGAGGCGATGCGCGGCGGCGCGCGGCGCCTGCTGCGACTCGCCATGCGGGAGCAGATGCGCCAGCTCGAGAAAAGTCCACCTACCTTCCTTCAGGCCGCCTTACTGCTGAGAAACGCAGTCAATGCGGAAGATCTGCGGGAAGACGTGGTAAATGCGATCGCAGACCGTGCGTTCATCGGAGACGACGCGCTCCCTCGCACGCAGAAAGCGTTCGAGGCGCAAAGAGCCCGGGCACGAACCCGTCTTCCGGCCGTGACCGAGGGCGCTGCCCGCCTGCTGACGGGGATCGCCGCCGAGTACCAGCAGGTGTCGCTGCGGCTGTCCTCGATCAAAGGACCGCTCGCGAAGCCCGCCGCGGATATACGCGCGCAGCTCGCCCGGCTCTTTCACAAAGGTTTTTTCAGCGATACGCCGTGGGAGCAGCTGACGCACCTCCCGCGGTATCTCAAGGCGATGCAGGTTCGGCTCGACAAGTATGGGACCAGTGTCGAGCGCGATGCGAAGCACACGGACGCTGTGGTTCAGCTCACGAAACGCCTAGACGAGCGCATGGAGAAATACCGCAAGGCCGGGATGGCCGATCCGCGGCTGGAGGCGTTCCGCTGGCACCTCGAGGAGCTCCGCGTCTCGCTTTTCGCGCAGGAGCTGAAGACCCCGTACCCCGTCTCCTACAAGCGCCTCGAAAAAATATGGAACTCGATCGCGTCCGGTTGACCCCAAAGGACGCGGCGGACGCAAAGGATGGCGTCAATCAGTGCGCGCCTCCGCCCAGCTTTTCTTTGAGCTCTGCGTCGAACTCGCCGTCGATCAGCACGTAAAGCATCTTCACCGGCTTGTCCGAGCGGTTGCTCCATGCGTGATTCGTCCCGCGCTGGATGACCACGTCGCCGGCCTTCAGATGCACTTCATCGTCGTCGAGCAGCATCACGACCTCGCCTTCGAGCACGACTGCGTAATCTACAGTCTGCGTCCGATGCATGAACGGATGGCGCTTGTTCTGCCCGAACGTGGACGCGTTCTCCGCGCCCATCGCCTTGAAGACTTCCTTCGCTTTTTCGGGATCCATGTTGCGGATCGCGTCGGTCTCGGGCGCGATTTCGGAAATGCGAAAAACCGTGCCCTGGTGCGGCGGGTGGATCACTTTAGGTCCTGCAGTCGGATCGGCTTCGGCGGCCGTCACGGGCACGGGGGAGGCGCTGGTCTTCCAGAGGTCGACGGAGATGTGCCCCGGGCGGTGCGGATTGGTGCGTACCGCCGGTGCAAGCTGGTCTTCGACCACGATCGCCTTGCCGTTCGCATCGTGACCGGTGATCACGCGCCTGATCTTGCCCTGCATGGAACCCTCCGCTCTTTGCTTTTCCCGTCAGGGTATAGCCGATCTTATTCGGGCTCCACGCCTGCGAGCTTCACCATTTCGGCGAAGCGCTTTACCTGATCGTCTATGAACGCCCTGAATTCGGGCGGGGTGTTTCCGACCGGCTCCAGCTGAAACGTCGCCAACCGCTCGCGCACCTGGGGATTCTTCAGCGCTGCATTTGCTTCAGCGACGAGACGCGCAACGATCGGTTGCGGCGTCTTCGCGGGCGCGAGCATGCCGTACCAGCTGATCGCATCGATCGTCATTGCCGGAAGGCCGCTCTCCGCCATCGTCGGCACGTTGGGAAGAAACGATGCCCGCTTCGAACCTGTGTATGCAAGCGCCTTGAGCTTGCCGGACTGGATGTGCGGCAGGCCGAGTGTCGTCGTCGCGAACATTACGCCCACTTCGTTTGTGAGTACACCCGTGATGGCCTGGCCTGCGCCCTTATACGGGATGTGAACGATCTTCGTTCCCGCGCGCGCGTTGAAAAGCTCGCCGGATAGATGCTGGGTATTGCCGATGCCGGGCGTGCCGTACGCGAGCTTGGAGCCGGGCTTTCTGGCAAGTGCGATCAGCTCCTTCACGGAATTAACCGGCACCGCGGGGTTCACCACGAGGAAGTGGCCGCCCCCGTTCGCAAGGTTCGTGATCGGTATGAAGTCTCTGACCACGTCGAACGGCAGCTTTCGATAGATACTCGGATTCACGGAGAACGAAGCGGACGTGACGAGCAGGGTGTACCCGTCGGGCGTCGCTTTCGCTACGAGGTCCGCTCCGATTATGCCGTTGGCGCCGGGCCGGTTGTCCACCACCATCTGCTGGCCGATTTGCGTCGAGATCTGCTGCGCGATCAGCCGCGCGACCGTGTCCGGGGCGCCGGGCCCGAAGCCGACGATCACCCGAATCGGCTTGCTCGGGTATGCCTGCGCTGAAGCGCTCTGGGCGAAGCCCGCGCCTGAAAAAGCCAGAGCGGCAGCAATGAGCGAGACTTGGCGAAACATTGCGAATTCCTTGGGATACGGCCCGGTTAGCGGGCGGGATTCTAGCTTCAAAGGCGCCTATTCCGGTACGAGCCAATCCACACGCGCGCGCCCGGCGCCGCTCACCAGAAGTTTCTTCGCGAGCCACTTCACGATCGGCTTCGCCTCCTCGTCGAAGTGCCACGGCGGATTCACGACGAGCATGCCGCAGCCGGGGACGATGCCGCTTTCATCGCGCTCGCGCACCTCGATCTCGAGACGCAGGATCTTGCGGATTCCGGACCGCTGCACGCTGGTCGCGAAATCGCGCATCGCCACCGTGTCCATGATCGGATACCAGATCGCATAAACGCCGGTCGACCAGCGGCCGTGCGCTTCCTTGAGGGCTTTCAGGATGCGATCGAATTCGCGCGGGCGATCGAACGAGGAATCTATAAGAACCAACCCGCGGCGCTCGGCCGGCGGTACGTAAGCCTTCAGCGCGTGATAGGCATCCATCAACTCGACCGCAACGTGTCGCTCTCGCGAGACCACCGCTTCCAGCTCCTCGTGATCGACTTTGTTGAGCTCGACGAGCACCATGCGATCGCCGTCGCGAAGAAAGCGTTTGGCGATCAGCGGTGAGCCCGGGTAGTAGCGCAGCGTCCCGTCCGGATTCAGCTCGCGGATCTGTTTCAGGTAAGGCTCGAGTCCCGCGGGCGCGTCCTCGGCCTTCCACACGCGCGCGATGCCGCTTT
>JBKJPI010000146.1:0-3813 GCA_046595235.1 Burkholderiales bacterium
TCGACCGCTTCAGCGACGCTTTCGAAAAAGCTTACACGAGCATGTAGGTCTCACGCACTGCGACGGGAGTCCGCCGCGCTCACCGTCACCTCGATCATCACGAACGCTGCGATCCACAGGATCGCATCGTAGGCGTCGAACCACAGCCCGCCCGCGGCCCACAGTACGACGAGCAGGCCGAGGCCGCCGTAAAGAGCCCACGCCACTGACGCCAGGCGTCGACGATAGCGTCGATTCAGCGCTGACGCGCGCAGCTGCAGCTCGAGAAGGACGACGACGAGAATCCACAGCACGCTGTTCGCCGCGTCAAGGAGGTTGTCCTCGAGAATGTAGCCGGCCGTCGCTGCGAAGACGCCTGCGGCTGCAAGCAGTCGCAGCAGTCGCAGCGCGCGTGTCATTGCAGCGGTGGTGAGGTACTTGCCGAAACTCGTTTCGATCATGAACAGCACGAGAAGCGTCAACCACGCACACGAATCGATGGCCTTGCTCGTACTGCCCGACAAGATGAAATAAGCAGCATTACCGGCGAGAAGAAAAACGAGCGCCAGCTTGAGAACGGAAGCCCTCACCCGCGACTCCGCTCCCGGAGGGAGTGGGAGGCGCACCTTTCCCTGCTTTCCTGGGGAGAAGGGTCAGTGATGACGGAATGCCGGCGCTTGTGAAGCGCTGAGGCCGTAGCGCTGCGGAAGCAGCGACCCGATGAGCATTCCGGCGATGCTCGCCAGTAAGCCTGCAAGCTGCGGCGGCAGCACCCCTTCGGGATTCAGAAACTCGAGACCGAGCCAGGTGCCGAGGCCGGCGGCCATCGCCAGCGCCGCGCCCTGCGTGGTCGCGCGCTTCCAGTAGAGGCCGAAGGCGAGCGGCGTGAACGCCGCTGCGAGCGTGATCTTGTAGGCGTTCTCGACCATTCCGTAAATCGACTGGTTCGATACGAGGGCAAATGTGAGCACCGCGCACGCAAACAGGAAAACGACCACACGCAGCATCAATAGAAATTGTCGGTCGGTAAGATCGCGGACGACCGGACGAATCAGGTTCTCAGCGACCGTGACAGAGGGCGCGAGCAGCGTCGCGGCGGAGCACGAGAGTATTGCCGAGATCAGTGCACCGAAAAAGAAAACCTGCGCAACGAACGGCGCGTGCGTGAGTATGAGACGCGGCAGGATCTGCTGTGAATCGCTGCTGATGTGTTGCTCGACCAACGCGGGATCGATGAGCATTGCCGAATAGGCGAGATACATCGGGACGAATGCGAAACAGAAGTAGAGGCATCCGCCGAGCACCGACCCGGTGGCCGCGACGCGCTCGTTCTTCGCCGAAGCGACGCGCTGGAACACGTCCTGCTGCGGAATTGAGCCGAGGCCCATCGTCGCCCACGCAGCTACGAAAGCAATGATGTCGCGGGTTTTGAGTTCGGGCCAGAACTCCAGCTTGCCCGCAGCTTGCGCATGATCGATGACGACCGACGGGCCGCCCACGAGCCCCGAGATGACGAAGGCAATGTAGAGCATGCCGATCATGATCACGCTCATCTGGAAGAGATCGGTGAACGCAACCGCCAGCATTCCGCCCGCCAGCGTCCAGATGAGCACGATCACGACCCCGAGGATCATTCCCTGCCACGGGGCCATGGCGCCATTCGAAAGTATTCCGAAAACAAGCCCAAGCGCCGTCACCTGCGCGGACACCCAGCCGAGGTAAGAGATTACGATGCACGTCGCCGCAACGACTTCGACATGGCGGTTGTAACGCGCCCGATAGAAGTCGCCCAGGGTGAGAAGACCCATCCGGTAGAGCGGCCGCGCGAAGAACAGCCCGACGAGGATGAGGCACATACTCGAGCCGAACGGGTCGGCGACGACGCCACGCAGGCCTTCGTTCAGGAACTTGGCGGGAATGCCGAGGACGGTCTCAGAGCCGAACCACGTCGCGAACACCGTTGCGATGATGAACGCAATCGGGAGGTGGCGGCCTGCCACCACGTAGTCGGCCGAGTTCTTGACCTTCGTCGCGGCATACAGGCCGATGCACACCGACACGAGGAGATACAGTGCAACGAACCAGATCAGATTGGACGACATGGTCTCGCAGGATCGGATGCGGCCGAAGCTCAAGCAACGGTACGCGGATTATACGAAAAGTTACACGAGCGTCACGATGTAAGTCGTCAGCAGCGCGCCGAGAAGAACCGCAATCAATGCAAGTAGAGTGTTTGTCCGGCGGCGCTCGCGCAAGTGAGCCCCGTCAGAATGTCCGCGCTCGCTCGCGGCGATGCGCGCAAGCGCCTGATGCATGAGACGCGGCATCTGTGGCATCGCGATTGCCCACGCCGGTGCCTCCTCGCGTGCGCGGCGCAGGAAGCCGCGCCATCCGATCTGCTCGGACATCCAGCGTTCCAGAAACGGCTTGGCCGTGGTCCACAGGTCGAGATCGGGATCGAGCTGCCGGCCAAGCCCCTCGATGTTGAGCAGCGTCTTTTGCAGCAGCACCAGCTGCGGCTGCACTTCGATATTGAAGCGTCGCGAAGTCTGGAAGAGCCGCAGCAGCACGCGACCAAAAGAGATTTCCTTCAGCGGCCTGTCGAACACGGGCTCGCACACCGCGCGGATCGCGGCTTCGAATTCGTCGACCCGGGTGTCCGGCGGGGCCCAACCGGACTCGATGTGCGCGAGCGCCACCCGATGGTAGTCGCGGCGGAAGAAGCCGAGAAAGTTCTGAGCGAGGTAGTGCTTGTCCGATTCGTTGAGCGTTCCCATGATTCCGAAATCGAGCGCGATGTAGCGCCCCTGCGGTGACACGAGGATATTGCCCGGGTGCATGTCCGCGTGAAAAAAGCCGTCGCGAAAAACCTGGGTGAAGAAAATCTCGACACCGGCCCGGGCAAGCCGCGGTATGTCGATGCCTTGCGCCTCGAGCTCGACCACGTGGTTCACGGGAAGGCCGTGCATGCGCTGCATCACCATGACTTCTTCAGCGCAGTAGTCCCAGTACACCTCGGGTACCAGGAGGAGCGGCGAGCCCTCGAAGTTCCGCCGGAGCTGGCTTGCGCTCGCGGCTTCCCGCATGAGGTCCGGCTCGTTTTCCAGGTGTTTCGAGAACTCGGCAACCACCGCGTGAGAACGAAGCCTTCGGGCGTCTTTCCACAGGCGCTCGACCACCGATGCCACGGCGTGCATGAGCGCGAGATCGTTCGCGATGACGCTGGCGATGGCGGGGCGGAGTACCTTCACCGCAACCTCCGTCCCATTCGGAAGCTGCGCGAGATGTACCTGCGCAACCGATGCGCTTGCGATCGGCACGCGGTCGAAGCGCAGGAATACCTCGTCGGCCGGCCTGCCGTACACGCGCTGTAATGTGGCAAGCACGTCTTCCACCGGGAATGGCGGGACGCGGTCCTGCAGCTTTGCGAGCTCGTCAGCGAGATCGGTCGGAAGGAGATCGCGGCGGGTGGAAAGGACCTGTCCGAACTTTACGAAAAGCGGCCCCAGCGCTTCGAGCGCGCGCCGGAGTCTCACTGCGCGCGGCAGTGCATAGCGCCGACGAAGGAAGGGTGGACTCAGGTATTTTCGTACGCCCCGCGCGCGCTCGTGCTCGAGAACGAGCTCGTGCAATCCGTAGCGGTAGGCGACCGAGAGAATCCTGAGCAGGCGCAGCGAGCGCATCCGGAACCTAGCTGGCGGCGAGCTGGCGCTGCATCAGCTCGATTCGCTTTTCGAGCCGCGCCGCCTCGTCGCGCACCTCGTCGACGTCGTGGGTGAATGTGTCCAGACTCGCGACGCTTGCGAGCACGGGGTTCTCGTAAGTGGCGTATTC
>JBKJPI010000264.1:0-4811 GCA_046595235.1 Burkholderiales bacterium
GCGAAAGCAGGCGTATGGGGAGCGCGCGAAGCAGCACCTGACTGCACTCGCGCATGGCAAATCCGCCTGCTTTCGCTCGGGTGCATCGATTCCTGAAAGCCGTACCTTGTGCTGCCGCTCCGCGTCGTCGAGAACGGTAAGCGTGTCGCCGTCAGCGACGGACACCACCCGTGCGTTGAACTCTGCACCGCTCGCTGCGCTCGAAAGCAGGAGCGTCAGAGCGAAGGCGATATATCTGGACGCGATAGCGGCCTCCTTTGGGCCGCGATTATGACGTCGGGAGCCGATTAGTACAAGTGGCGGTATCCTTGCGCGACAACAATGAACGAGGAGATAACACCATGAAGCAGAAAGCGATGGCGCGGCTGATCGCGGCGATGGGCGCGGGCGCCGTGATGTTTGCGGGATCGGCGGCAGTGCACGCGCAGGCAAAAGGTGAGGCTGCTTATCCCGCACGGCCCGTGCGTTTCATCACGCCCGCTGCGCCCGGCGGCACCACCGATATCCTCGCGCGTCTCATGAGCCAGCGTTTGTCAGAGGCGACGAAGCAGCAGTTCATCGTCGACAATCGCGCGAGCGCTAACGGCGTCGTCGCGGCAGATATCACGAAGAACGCGCCGCCCGATGGTTACACGCTCTTTCTCGGTTACCACCAGCACACGGTGAACGCGGCGCTCAACAACAAGCTGCCGTATCACGCAGCCAACGACTTCACGCCGATTACGCAGCTGACGCGGGCCGGACTGATGCTCGTCGTCAATCCCGCTCACCCGGCGAAGACGATAAAGGAATTCATCGAGTGGACCAAAGCCACAAAAGACCCGATCAACTTCGGCTCCGCAGGTAACGGCAGCGGCGGCCATCTGGCGGGCGAGCTTTACAAACTCTCGACGGGTGTCAAGGCGCAGCACATCCCGTACAAAGGCTCAGGACCTGCACTTACGGCTCTTGCCGGCGGCGAGTACCACTTCAATTTTGCGGGGATGCAGGCGGCGCAGGGTCTGGCACGTGCAGGCAGGCTGCGTGCGCTCGCGGTCACGGCGCCCAAGCGCGTCGGGGCGCTGCCGGACATTCCGGCGATGTCCGAAGTGCTGCCGGGATTCGAAGTCGTGGGATGGTATGGCGTGATGGCGCCGCCGAAGATGTCGCAAACCCTCGTGCACAAGCTGCACACAGAGCTCATCAGCGCGCTCAACCGCCCCGACACACGCGAGCGCATCGTCGCGGATGGATCCGAGCCCGTAGGCAGCAGTCCGGAGGACTTCCGCAAGTTCCTGCTCGCCGACCTCGAAAAGTGGGCGAAGGTTGTGAAGCTCTCCGGGGCGAAGCTGGATTGATGCAGTGACTCAGGCACTGACCGCCACAGTCTGGACACTGAGTTCCCGCTCGCCGTTGCGGGTGACGGGGTCTATCTCATCGACGCCGCCGGCAATCGCTACCTCGACGGTTCCGGAGGGGCTGCGGTCTCCTGTCTCGGCCACAGTAATCAACGTGTTCGCGAAGCCATTCATGCGCAGATCGACACGCTTGCCTTTGCGCATACGCGCTTTTTCTCGAATGAGCCGATGGAGGCGCTCGCCCGCGACCTCGTCTCCGACGCACCAGCAGGCCTGACGAAGGCGTGGTTCACGTGCGGCGGCTCCGAATCGATCGAGGCTGCGCTCAAACTGACGCGGCAATACTTCGTGGAGACGGGCCAGCCCGGGCGGAGGCACGTCATCGGTCGCATGCAGAGCTATCACGGAACGACGGCGGGCGCGCTCTCCGCCGGCGGCAACATCGGACGCCGCGCCGTGTTCGAGCCTTTGCTGCTCGGCGCCATGCACCATATCTCGCCGTGTTTTGCCTACCGCGGTCAACGCGCGGAAGAAAGCGAAGCACAGTATGGCGAGCGCGTCGCGAACGAGCTCGAGACGAAGATTCTGGAGCTCGGCACCGACACCGTTGCGGCTTTCATCGCAGAGACGGTGGTAGGTTCAACGCTTGGCTGCGTAACACCCGCGAAAGGCTACTTCAAACGCATCAGGGAAATCTGCGATAAGTACGGCGTGCTGCTGATCCTCGACGAGGTCATGTGCGGGATGGGACGCACGGGTCGGCGCTACGCATGTGAGGACGAAGGCATCGCACCGGACTTCATCGCACTCGCGAAAGGTCTCAGCGCCGGTTCGGCGTGGGGATATGCATTCGTAGCGTTTCAAGCTCCTTTGCGCGCTGAAGCGCCCTCATCTTCGCAGCAACCGGTATACCCATCGTGCCGCGCGAGCCCACATCACGGGAATGACGGGCGTACGCGTTGCATCAAGCCTTGGCCACGGACTTCGTCGGATCGACGAACGGCATCTCGACTACGGTGGCCCCGCGTTCGCCGTCCTCTGTTTCTACGGACAGCTTGTTGCCGGGCGCGGTGTGCTCGATCGGGACCATCGCGTAGCCGATATTCCTTCTAAGCCGCGGCGAGTACACCGCTGAAGTGACTTCCCCCACGCGTGCGCTGCCCGACCGCACAGTCCATCGCGTCATGTTGAGGTCGAGCGCGGCGCCTTCGATCTCGACGCCGGCAAGCTTCCTCCGCACACCTTCCGATTTCACGCGTTGCAACGCCGCTTTGCCGATGAAGGGCTCAGCCTTCTCGAGGTCGACCAGACGTTCGAGCCCGACCTCGTAGGGATTGGTGGCGAGCGTCATGTCGATTCCGTAATTCAGGATTCCCGCTTCGATCCTCCGGATGTCCGATGGACCCGTCGGCGTGATGCCATAGCGCGCGCCGGCTGCCATGATCCGCTCCCACAAGTCATCGCCGCGTGTGGGGTCGAGGAGGTAGAGCTCGTACCCGAGCTCGCCCGTCCACCCCGTGCGCGTGACGATGACTGGAATATCACCGAGTCGCGCTTCGAAGAACTCGTAGTACGAAAGTGACTTTACGCGCTCGCCGAAAACGTCCTGAACGAGCTGTCGCGATTTCGGTCCCTGAATCTGCATCGGAGCGATATCCAGCTCCCGGATGCTCACGTTCATGCCGCTGCCGTAAGCAACACCTTTCGCCCACAGTGTCACATCGCTGTCGGCAGCGGCGAGCCAGAACCGATTGTCTTCCAGCCGCAGCAGCACGGGGTCGTTGACGATCCCGCCGTCGTCATCCGTGAGGAGCACGTACTTTCCAAAGCCCACCTTGCACTTCGACATGTCGCGCGGCGTGAGAAGGCTCATGAAGCGATAAGCGTCGGGCCCTGAAATTTCGGTGTTGCGCTCGACCGATACGTCCCACACTGTGACGCCGGTCAGGAGCTTTTCGTATTCGCGCTCGAGCCCATCGTACGCAATCGGCAGGAACATGTGGTTGTAGACGGTATAGCCCCGGCAGCCGTGTCGCTGAGTCGCTTCGAAGTATGGCGAGCGCTTGAGCCTCGCTCCGCGCTGTATGAAACGCATGTCCAGCGGCTTTTCCATACATGCCTCCGTAGATAGTGGGAGTGGTAGCCTAGCAGCCTGTCGGACTTGTCGGACACGCTGTGCGGAACAAAAGTCGGGGGATGGGAGGTTACGGAGGGAAACCGTGGAAGGTTTCCCTCTCTCTCGTGGGCGGCGAAGCCCGAGCCGAAGGCGAGCGCCGCCCTCGATAGATCGATTAAAAAAACGAAGGAGGAGTCGATGATACGTGCTATTTGCGGGACCCTTGGCGTCGCCCTGACTGCACTGACAGTGCTTCCTTCTGGTGCCGCACAGTCCGGAGAATGGCCGGTGAGGCCGGTACGTTTCATCGTGCCTTTTCCTCCGGGCGGCACCGTCGATCCGCTTGCACGTCTTCTTGGCACCAGACTGTCGAACGCCCTCGGTCAGCAGTTCGTCGTCGACAATCGGCCGGGCGGCTCGGGCTCGATCGGCACTGGGATCGCGGTTAAATCGCCGCCGGATGGATACACGTATCTCTTCGTCTTCGACACCCATGCGGTCAATCCCGCGCTCATACCGAACCTTCCGTTCAATACCGTGAACGATCTCGCACCGGTAATGCTTGTCGGCACTGCGCCGATGGCAATCGCGATGGCGCCGGGCAAACCGTACAAGACTTTTGCCGACGTGATCAGGATCGCCAAAGCCAAGCCCGGCTCCATCAGCTATGGTTCGGTCGGGGCCGGAAGCATGGGCCATCTCACTATGACGCTGCTGCAGGAAGCCGGCGCCTTCAAGCTGAACCATGTGCCCTATAAAGGCGGGGGGCCGATGTCCGCGGACATGCTCGGCGGACACGTGGAGATGGGCGTGGGCTCGGTCGCGCTGCTTGCGCCGCAGTTGAGCGCGGGGAAACTTCGCGCGGTGGCGGTCACGGGCGACCGGCGCTCTCACGCGATGCCGGATGTGCCGGCGCTCTCCGAGCAGGGCTTCCCGGGTTTCTCGGCACTTGCGTGGTGGGGGATTTTCGCGCCCGCGGGCGTGCCTAAACAAACCATCACGAGATTCCACGGCGAGCTCGTTAAGACGCTCAACCAGCCGGATCTTCGGAAGCAGCTGACGGAGCAGCTCGGCATGGATCTCGTCGTCAGCGATCCTGCAGGCTTACAAAAATTTACGCTTGCTGAAATGCAGCGGTGGGGCGCGGTCGTGAAACAGCACGGTATTAAAGGCGATTAGCCCGCAACGTCGCAAAGTGAAACCCAACCACGACGCAAAGTGCACACCTACTTTGCGTCGATCAACCGTGACGTCGCAAAGTGGAACTCTACTTTGCGCCGATAACCGCAACGTCGCAAAGTGAAACCCTACTTTGCGCCGGAACTACCAATTTGAACTGAATCGCTGGCAAAGCCAGC
>JBKJPI010000334.1:0-4325 GCA_046595235.1 Burkholderiales bacterium
GAGCGTCATCGGCGTGCGGCGGCGGATGCCCGCCGGCACCGCGGCATCCACGAGCGCTTCAAGCGAGTTCAAGCCGAGCGCCTTGAGCATCTCGTTCGCGTCAGCGACGCGCGGGCCGATATGGCGATCCGCAAAACCGTTCGATTGGAGCGAAAGCCGCGCGACTGGAGTGTCCACGTTATGTCCGGAAGTAGCGATGCGCGACGAAAGGAAGATCGGCGCGTGTGATCGGAATCTCGCGGCCGCGGCTGACGGCCACCAGGGCAGTCCCGGAGCGCAGGATTTCAGTTTCGACGTAGCCCATGGCGATCGGCGCTTCGAGCGTCGGGCTGAATCCGCCGCTGGTGACGATGCCGGCTGTTGCGCCGCCGCGTTCGAAGAGCTCCGCGCCTTCGCGGATGGGCATCCTGCCTTCGGGCTTCAGACCCACGCGTTTCCGCGCGGGGCCGCTTTCGAGCTGGCGGGAATTCACTTCAGCGCCGGGGTAGCCGCCGGCTCGAGCGCCGCTCGCTCGACGCGCGGGCGAAATCGTCCACGCGAGATCGGCTTCCACCGCCGTCGTAGCGGCATCGATGTCGTGTCCGTGAAGACAGAGACCCGCTTCGAGCCGCAGCGAATCGCGGGCGCCGAGTCCCGCCGGGTGCACTTCGGGCTGGTTCAGCAGCAGGCGCGCAAGATCGGATGCCGCACGCGAGCCGACCGAAATTTCGAAACCGTCTTCGCCGGTGTACCCGGAACGCGTGGCTGTGCAGTCGATTCCGGACATCGACACCTGGCGGGCGCTCATGAAACGCCAGCCGTCGATAGAACCCGCGAGCCGCTCCATGACCGCCGCCGCCGCTGGGCCCTGGAGGGCGAACAGACAAAGCTCAGCGGACTCGTCGATCTCGCAACGCGTGCCGATCGTGGCCTGAAGATGCTCGAGATCGGCGGTGCGGCGTGACGCATTCACGACCACATGCAATCCGTGCTCCAGCCGCGTGACGATGAGATCGTCGAGGATGCCGCCGCTGTCATTCGTGAGGAGGCAGTAGCGTGCGCGTCCCTGCGGGAGGCCGACCAGGTCAGCGGGGGTGAGCGATTCGAGCGCCGCGTCGGCGTCGCTGCCGCGCACTGCGATCTGCCCCATGTGCGACACGTCGAAAAGCGCCGCAGACGTGCGACACCAGCGGTGCTCCTTGAGAATCCCTTCCGGGTAGTTGAGCGGCATCGCCCAACCGGCGAACGGGACCAGCTTCGCACCGAGCTCAACGTGCAGCGCGTGCAGCGGAAGCTCGCGCGCAGCGTCGTGCGAGTCGGTCATGGTTCAGGGTTAACGCGCGTCACCAACAGGTCGGAATCCTGTCTTCAGTCTTTGATGCGAAAGTCTATCACCCGCCGCGGCTCACCGATGTGGACACGGCGACTTCGACAATCCGCGCCGAGCGACTCGTAGCGTGTCGGATGGATCATCGTACAGAGGTCACGTGTCAGTCCCAAATTGCGGCACCCCGAAGGTTTGACATCGATCTCAAACTACTACAGGCTCGCCGCCGTCAGCAATCGATACACGCAGAATATTTTTCAGGTTTGCAAACGGACACAACAGTGAGAAGGGAGACGTGATGCGGCACCACCGCGTGCGCGTGTTCAAAAGCGTGGAGGCTCCAGCGCGCTCCGAATTGCTGGCATGGAAGCTTGCATGCGTAGCAGCGGATGAGACGCCGGTCGATTCCGACGTCGCCGCGATGATTGTGAATCGCGTCATCGACAACGGGGGTGTAGCCGTCGCGGGGCTCGCGCGTCATCCGGTGGCGAATGCGCGCGCACAGGCCCTTGCGCACCCCCATCCGGGCGGGGCGACGGTGTTCGGCATGCCGCGTGATCAGCGCGTCGCGTGCGAATGGGCCGCCTGGGCCAATGCTTCGGCTGTTCGCGAGCTCGATTTCCACGACACGTATCTGTCGGTCGATATGAATCATCCGGGGGACATGATCCCGGCGATCGTCGCCGTGGGTCAGCAGTGCGGATGCGGCGGCGCGGACCTCGTTCGCGGAATCGCGACTGCGTATGAGATCGACGTTCGTCTCTCCGACAGCATCTGCCTGCACGAACACCGGATCGATCACCTCACCCACATCGCGGCTGGAATGGTCGCGGGCGTCGGTGCAATTCTGAAGCTGCCGGCGGAAGTGATCTATCAGGCGATCAACCACATCGTTCACGTGACGATTACCACGCGCCAGTCACGCAAAGGTGAAATCTCGACCTGGAAAGCGCACGCGCCGGCGCACGCCGCAAAGCTGGCCGTCGAAGCCGTTGATCGCGCGATGCGGGGCGAAACGTCGCCCGCGCCGATTTACGAAGGCGACGACAGCATCATCGCGTGGCTGCTCGACGGGCCCGAGGCGGAATACACCATCCAACTCCCGGAAACAGGCGAACCCAGACGTGGGATCATGGAGACGTATACCAAAGCGTACTCGGCGGAAATCCATTCGCAGGCGCTGATCGATCTCGCATTTCGCATGCGCGCGCGCATCCCGGACCTGTCGCGCGTCACGGAGATCGTGATTCACACGAGCCGCTATACTGATCGCATCATCGGCACCGGTTCGGGCGATCCTCAGAAGTTCGACCCGCTCGCCACGCGCGAAACCCTCGATCACAGCGTCATGTATATCTTTGCAGTCGCGCTCGAAGACGGAACATGGCATCACGTCGATAGCTACCTTCCGTCGCGTGCGGCGCGCGAATCCACAGTCGCCTTGTGGAAACGCATTCGTACCGTGGACGATCCCGAGTGGACCCGCCGCTATCACGCCGCGAACACGCGGGACAAGGCGTTCGGTGGGCGCGTCATCGTGAAAATGAACGACGGCACGCTGATCGAGGACGAAATAGCGGTCGCCGATGCCCATCCGATGGGCGCACGGCCGTTCGGCCGCGACGATTACATCGCCAAGTTTCAGGCGCTGAGTGGGGGCTATGCTTCGGGCGCGGAACGGGAGCGCTTTCTCGAAGCGGCTCTCGCGCTGCCGACGCTGGCGAAAGGCACTCTCGATGCACTCACCGTCGAGGTGCCGCCGGAAGCGCGCCACTGCGAGGGGCTCAGGCACGGGATTTTCGAGCAGTCACAAAAACTGTAAATCGGGGAGGAAGGATGGTTCTGAGAACGATAGCCGCAGCGATAGCCGGAACGCTGCTCACGCTCACGAGCGCCGCGGCGCAACAATGGCCGAGCAAAGCGGTGCGCATCGTCGTGCCGTTTCCGCCGGGCGGCACCACCGACACGCTCGCGCGCATGCTCGCTAAAAAATACAGCGACAGTCTGGGGCAGGCTTTCATCGTGGAAAATCGCTCCGGCGCAAGCGGGATGATCGGCACCGAAGCTGTCGCACGCGGCCCTGCCGATGGATACGCCGTCGTTTTCACCTCCGCGTCGCTTTCGGTGAACACGACGCTCTTCGCAGGCAGGTTCAAGTTCGATCCGGTGAAGGATCTCGCACCCGTGATCCTGGCCGCTTCGACGCCGCTCGTGCTCACGTTACACCCGAGCGTGCCGGCGAAAGGCGTGCGGGAGCTCGTGGAGCTGTCGAGCCGTCAGAAGGGCGGGTTGAACGGCGGTCACAACGGCAGCGGCACGACGGCGCATATCGCGCTCGAAATGTTCGTCCAGCACACCGGGGCGAAGCTCGTGCAGATTCCGTATAAAGGCGGCGGGCCGACGACGATCGCGTTGCTGTCGGGTGAGGTCGATTTCTGCTTTTCCTCGCTCTCCACGGTGAAGCCTCACATACAAAGCGGGCGTCTCACGGGCCTCGCCGTCACGACGCGCAAGCCTTCGAGTGTGCTGCCGAAGCTGCCGACGATGGATTCCATCTATCCCGGTTTTGAAACGGACAACTGGTACAGCATGTTCGCGCCCGCCAATACGCCGAAGGAGATCATCTCCAGGCTGAATGGGCTTGCCGTGGAGGCGATGAAGAGTCAGGAAATCCGCTATTTTCTGGCGCGCGACGGCGGAGATTGTCGCAAGCAGTCCGGACGAGCTCGGCGCCTATTTCCGCAATGAGATCGCGCGCTATGCGAAAGTGATCCGGGCGGGAAATATCAAACCCGAGTGATGTATTTGCACTAACCCACGGGAACATTCATGTCACGCTTCTGCTTCGTCATCGCCCTCGCCCTTCAGCTCGGATTCGCAGCCACCGCGTTCGCACAATCGCAGCCGGGTAAGCCGATTCGCTTCGTCGTGCCATTTCCCCCGGGGTCCAATCCGGACCAGGTCGCGCGCGCGGTCGCCCAGAAGCTGAGCGAAGCGTGGGGGCAGCCGGTCGTGGTGG
>JBKJPI010000359.1:0-11006 GCA_046595235.1 Burkholderiales bacterium
CTTGCGTGCATCGAACACGCAAGCTTTCGAGCGCTGCAGCTCAACTCGATGAAGCGCTCGAAGGCCGCCTCACGGCGATACTTCGACGCGGCGACATGCAGGGAAAAGGCGGCACTACGCTCATGCTTCACAGCGTCGGCGACGTGTCTGCTGAACGGATACTGCTTGTCGGTCTGGGCGCCGAGAACGAATTCGGCGTGAAGCAGTACCGCGAAGCAATCACGACTGCGATGCGCGCAGTGAATGCGAGCGGCGCCGGCGACGCCGAGCTGCATCTCACCTCGCTCGAAGTCGACGGACGCGATGCGCAGTGGCGTGTGCAGCAGGCGGTCACACTTGCGAAGGAAACTACATACCGGTTCGATGCGATGAAAAGCCGCAAGGACACGCATCGGCAGCGGCTGCGCAGTGTAGTCCTCGCAGTGTCGGCTAAAGGCGATGCGCGCAAGGCCGAGCGCGGTCTCGCTCACGGTGCGGCGCTGGCCGCGGGCATGGCGCTTACGAAGGATCTCGGCAACCTGCCGCCGAATGTGTGCACGCCAGGCTATCTCGCTGCACAGGCGCGAGAGCTCGCAAAACGTTACAAGATGAAAGTGCAGGTGTTCGACCGCGCCGAGATGGCGAAGATGGGCATGAGAACTCTTCTCGCAGTTGCGCAGGGAAGCGCCGAGCCGCCGAAGTTCATCGTGCTCGAACACCGCGGCGGCGTTAAGGAACAGAAGCCCGTCGTGCTCGTCGGCAAAGGCGTTACGTTCGATACGGGCGGCATTTCGATCAAGCCGTCAGCCGAAATGGACGAGATGAAGTTCGACATGAGCGGCGCCGGCAGCGTCCTCGGTACTATGAAGGCTGTAGGCGAGATGAAGCTTGCGCTCAACGTCGTCGGTCTTATTCCGACCACCGAGAACATGCCCGGTGGACGCGCGACACGCCCTGGTGACATCGTGAAAAGCATGTCGGGGCAGACTGTGGAGATCCTGAATACAGATGCCGAGGGGCGCCTCATCCTGTGCGACGCGCTTACGTATGCAGAACGTTACGAACCTGCGGCCGTTATCGACATCGCGACTCTGACGGGTGCGTGCGTAATCGCGCTCGGGCATGTCGCGACGGGCCTTTTCGCGAATGACGACGATCTCGCACTGGAGTTGCTGGCAGCAGCCGATGTGGCGCACGATCGCGCATGGCGACTCCCTCTCTGGGATGATTACCAGGACCAGCTGAAGAGCAATTTTGCTGATTTCGCAAATATCGGCGGCCGACCCGCGGGCAGCGTGACAGCCGCGTGTTTCCTCGCACGCTTTGCGCGCAAGTTCAAGTGGGCGCATCTGGACATCGCGGGCACCGCCTGGCGCAGCGGCAAGGAGAAAGGCGCGACTGCACGTCCGGTCCCTTTGCTCTTGGAGTTTCTGGTGCAGCGCGCGGCGCGAGCGTCGAACCCGAAGCTCGCAGGATGACGCAAATCGATTTTTACACCAACGTCTCGGACAAGCTCGCGACAGCGTGCCGGATCGTCGCCAAAGGATATAGCGTCAAGCAGCGAATCATCGTGCTGTGTCCGGACGCGCTCATTGCGCAGGATCTCGACCGGTTGCTGTGGGCGACGCCGGCTACGGGCTTCGTCCCGCATTGTGCGGCCGACCATGCGCTTGCAGCTGTCACACCTGTCATCGTCGATCATGCGGGCGCCGAGCCTGTCCATGATCAGGTCCTTTTGAACCTGCGCCCCGAGTGGCCGCCTTTTTTCGGTCGCTTCCAGCGACTGATCGAGATCGTCAGCGTGAACGACGACGACCGTCTGCAGGCACGGGAGCGCTACCGCTTCTATCGGGACCGCGGTTACGACATCAGGACCCACGATCTGCGCGAGGCGGCTTAGAGCCGGCTCTAAACCATGGCCATACCCAAAAACCAGAGCGGATCGACTGCCGCAGATGCTGATATAGGTGCGCCTGCCAGGACGCCCATCGGCGAGAGTGCGCTGGGAGGCGCCGCCGGTGCGCCGGCGGACGCAGCTTCCGGGGATGACGATTTTCCTGTTCTCACCGACATCGCGCCCGATCCGGACCTCATCAGCGCCGACGCCGGCGGCGTCAACGAGGCGCAAGGCCCCCCGGCCCAGGGGGAGGTCATCTCCCGCGTTCAGGTCCAGAACCTTCAGCACGGCGTCTACCAGAAGCTCCGTAGCGATATCGATGGCCAGATCGCACATGTCGTCCGCAGCCAGTTCATGCCCGATATCGGTTCGGCGCTCAATTCTGCGCTCGAGCACATCACACAGGAGCTGAAGGGCAGCATCAGCCAGATGGTCCGCACTTCTGTCGAGCAGGCGCTGCAGACGCAGCTCGGTTCGATTCGCAATGCGCTCGAGCTGAAACCGGAAGCGCCGCCTGGCGCGCAAGGCGGCCACCTGCCGTCTCCGGTTTCGGCAACGGCCTCTCCCGGCGCACCCGCCGCCGAGCTCGCGAAGAGCTTCGAACCTCAGTCGATCGAATCGCGCTGGTACCCGTTCTGGGAGACCAACGGCTATTTCAAGGCGGGGCTCGACACGGCGAAAAGCAGCAACTACTGCATCCTCCTCCCGCCGCCGAATGTGACCGGAACGCTGCACATGGGGCACGCGTTCCAGCACACGCTCATGGACGCCCTCACCCGCTACCACCGCATGCTGAGCAACAACACGTTGTGGCAGCCCGGGACGGATCACGCGGGCATAGCGACGCAGATCGTGGTCGAACGCCAGCTCGAAGGCCGGGGAATCCATCGCCGTGACATCGGGCGCGAGGCGTTCCTCGAAAAAGTCTGGGAATGGAAGGAGGAGTCGGGCTCGACGATCACGCGGCAGATGCGCCGCCTTGGCGCTTCGTGCGACTGGGAACGCGAGCGATTCACGATGGACGAAAGGCTTTCACGTATCGTCACCGAAGCGTTCGTGCGCCTTCACGAGCAGGGCCTCATCTACCGCGGCAAGCGGCTTGTCAACTGGGACCCTGTGCTGCAGACGGCCGTATCGGATCTGGAGGTCGAGTCGCGCGAGGAGCAGGGGCGGCTCTGGCACATCCGTTACCCGCTCGCAGGGCGCGAGGGCGAGCTCATTGTCGCCACGACGCGTCCCGAGACGATGCTGGGCGACGTCGCCGTTGCGGTGCACCCTGACGATGAGCGCTACCGCCACCTCGTAGGCGCGCGCATCGCGTTGCCGCTGACCGATCGCACGATTCCCGTCATCGCAGACACCTACGTCGATCCTCAGTTCGGTACCGGCTGCGTAAAGATCACGCCCGCGCACGATTTCAACGACTATCAGGTCGGCAGCCGTCACAAGCTCGAGCCCATCAACATTTTCACGCTCGATGCAAAGGTGAACGACAACGCGCCGGTGAGATACCGCGGGCTCGACCGTTTCGAAGCGCGCAAGCTCGTCCTGTCGGATCTGGAATCGTACTCGCTGATCGCCGAAGTAAAGCCTCACAAGCTCATGGTTCCGCGGTGCGGGCGGACGGACGCCGTGGTCGAGCCGATGCTCACCGACCAGTGGTTCATGAAGATGGACGCCCTCGCGAAGCGCGGGCTCACTGCAGTTGCGTCGGGCGAGATCAAGTTCGTTCCGGAAAACTGGACGACCACTTACAACCAGTGGCTTGAGAACATCCAGGACTGGTGCATCTCCCGCCAGCTCTGGTGGGGTCACCGCATTCCTGCGTGGTATGCGCCCGATGGGAGTGTTTTCGTCGCGCGCAACCGGGAGGAAGCAGAGGCCAAGTACCGCTGGAGCGCGGGCGCCAACGCTGTTGCGGGTGCGGCCTTGAATCAGGACGAAGATGTACTCGATACGTGGTTCTCATCAGCGCTGTGGCCGTTCTCCACCCTCGACTGGACGCCCGAATATCCGCGCCGCTCGAATCCCGCGCTTGATCTTTATCTTCCGTCGTCCGTGCTGATCACGGGCTTCGACATCATTTTCTTCTGGGTGGCGAGGATGGTGATGATGACCCTCCATTTCACCGACAAAGTCCCGTTCCGCGAGGTTTATATCACCGGGCTCGTGCGTGACGCGGAAGGCCAGAAAATGTCGAAGTCGAAAGGTAATGTGCTCGACCCTCTCGACATCGTCGACGGTATCCGGCTCGACGATCTCATTGCGAAGCGCACGACCGGTCTCATGGATCCCAGTCAGGCCAGGGCGATCGAAGCGGCGACACGCAGGCATTTCCCGGAGGGCATCGCAGCGTTCGGAACCGACGCGCTGCGTTTCACCTTCGCAAGCCTCGCCTCTCATGGGCGCGACATCAAATTCGACCTCGCACGTTGCGACGGCTACCGGAACTTCTGCAACAAGCTCTGGAACGCGACCCGCTTCGTTCTGATGAACACAGAAGGGAAGGACGTAGGTCTCGACGAGTCCGCCGCGCTCGAACCTTCCGTGGCCGATCGCTGGATCGTGAGTCGATTGCAGCGCACCGAAACCGAAGTCGAGCAGGGATTCAGCGAGTACCGCTTCGACAACCTTGCGCGCTCGATCTACGAGCTCGTGTGGGACGAGTACTGCGACTGGTATCTCGAGCTCGCCAAGGTGCAGCTTGCGAGCGGCAACGACGCCCAGCAGCGCGCAACGCGCCGCACCCTGGTGCGCGTCCTCGAGGCGATTCTGCGCCTTGCGCATCCGGTGATTCCTTTCATCACCGAAGAGCTGTGGCAGAAAGTAGCCCCGCTCGCGGGGAAAGAAGGCGCCTCGATCATGATGCAGCGTTATCCTTCGGCGCAACCCGACAAGCTCGACGAAGCCGCCGAGCTCGAGATCGGGACGCTGAAAGAGGTGGTGACCGCTACGCGCACCTTACGCAGCGAAATGAACATTCCGCCGGGGAAAAAGCTTCCGCTCGTGGCCGAGGGCAATGCGGTGCGGTTGAGCGCATTCGTGCCCTTCCTCACCGCACTCGCACGATTGAGCGAAGTCTCCATTGTCGACGCGCTACCTGCTGCAGACGCACCCATTGCAATCGCCGGCGACTGCAGGCTCATGCTCAAAATCGAGATCGATGTGGCGGCCGAGCGCGAGCGGCTCGGCAAAGAAGAAGCGCGGCTGAAGAACGAAATCACCAAGACGGAGACGAAGCTCTCGAACACGAGCTTCGTCGAGCGCGCGCCACCACCCGTCGTCGCTCAGGAAAAGGAGCGTCTCGAAAAATTCCGCTCGACGCTCACGCAGATCAGCGGCCAGCTCTCACGGCTGACCGGCTAGAAATCAAGGTTTTGCCGAACGGCCGCGATCCCCGCGCGCGCGCATACGTCATCGCGATCTCCACCCGGCGCACCCGAAACGCCGATCGCGCCGAGCAACGCGCCACCCCCTTCAATCACGATTCCGCCGCCTACGGCAACAACTCGGGGGCGGGCGCGGAGTCCGCTCATAGGCTTGCCTGGCTCTGTTGCTTCAGCCAGGACGCTGGTGTTCGTTCTGAATGATGCAGCAGTCCACGCCTTGTCGACCGCCATGTCGACGGTATGGGCGCCCGCAAAACGGTCGCGCAATAGCACCTGTGGAACGCCGGAGCGGTCGACGACCGCAACCGCGACCTGAAAACCGGATGTGCGGCAGCTCTCGAGCGCTGCGCGCGCTGCATGCGTCGCGGTTTCCAGCGTCATGAGCCGAACCGCATAAGTCGACTCCTGCGCGAACGCGCTCGCCGAAAGGTGAAGCGCCAGCGTTGCTGCGACGAAACGGCGCATCGGTTATGCCGTCAAAGACTGATCAGTCGCGAGCTGCACGACCGCGATGAAATCCGCGGCCTCGGCGTTGTGCGTCTGTACCGGGCCGCTCCTGAAGAAGGACTCGACGGCTCGGGTCAACCGCTGCACCGGCAGATCGCGCAACAGCGCCTCGAGATCGAAAAGCGCGCGCGGCGGATTGAGGCCGGCCGCACCCGAGAACCAGACTTGCCGGATGGTGCGTGCGTCCGGTTCGTACATCGCATCCGCGCGGAGCACGCCGCCGCGCACTGACCTGACTGCCTGAACGAGGCGCACGTCGGAGGCGGGTTTTGAGACGAGTCCGATCCAGTCCGTTGTATTCGTTTCGGCGAAAGCACGGCCATAGCGTGAGCTCTCGGTAAGCCCGAGATCGCCTTCGCGAAATTCGGCGTCGAACTCACTTTCAAAAGCTTCGGTGATATTTCGTCTCAGCACGTACAGGTCGGCGGCACGTCCGAGGAGCTCCGTCAGTCCGACCAGCCGACTGCGCGCTGCAGCGACCGCAAGTTCGCTCGACGCAGGCACGGGCAACCGCAGGATACGCGTCGTCCGCTCGAAATTCACCGTGGTAAGGATGAGACCCTGCAGCATCACAGCACGCCCCTCCGCCGCGTGTGCAATCCAGGCGAGCGTGCGGCCGTCCACTTCTACTTCATCCGGCCCGCGATAGCGCGCGTCGATACCGAGCGCAGCAAGCGCCGTCGCAACAGCATGCCCGACGCGCCTTGCGATTTCCCGCATGCTTCCATTTCCAATATCGCGCCGATGCAGATACAGCTCCCACCCCAGCTGCTGTTCATCGACAAGCCACGTCGCGCCGCCGCTGATGCGGCGCTGCACGGCGACGTTGGCCGATGCACACGCCCTCTCGTCGAGCGCCTGGGCTGCACTCCCGCGGCATGCGAGCAGGGCGCTGGGTTCAAATCGGACAAACCGGAGTGTGCTGGTGATCTCATCGGCGTCCAGTGCTTCGAGCAGCACTCGGTTAAGCGCGATGTTGCGCGCCGCGGGGGCGAGGCCTGTATCCAGCAGGCGCCAGATTTCGACCATGAGGTCTTAGAGCGGCGTTCGCGGCGGCGAGGTCATTTCTTCTGCATGAAGAAGGTGAACTCGTTTGGCTTCGTGTCCGAAGAGAGAAGCGCGTTCCCCGTCTGCTTGCAGAACGCCTGGAAGTCTTTGACCGCGCCGGGGTCCGTGGCAAGAATCTTCAGCACCTGTCCCGACGTCATGTCGGTAAGCGCTTTCTTGGTTCTCAGAATCGGGAGCGGACAGTTGAGTCCGCGCGCATCGAGCTCTTTGTCGAACTGCATTCAAGGTGCCTCTCGCTTGGCTTGTCTCGCCATTATAAGCGTTCGCTCAGGATCGAAGCCCGTGCGACCCACGCGTCGTGCGCGCCGGGTTCTTAGCGACCGAACAGGCCCTTTTCCTTGCGGCGCTCTTCGTCCAATTTTTTAAGCTCCCGCAGCCGCGATTCAGTGGATGAGAGTTGATAGAAGTCCCCGTCCGCGCTCTTCACCGCAATGCCCATCTGCTCTACGGCGCCTGTGAGATTTCCCATTCTTACGTAGGCCTCGCCCGTCGCGCGGTGCTGCGCCAGACGTTTACCCTGCATCGCATACGCCTGCGCCTGGAGGAGGTACAGTTTCGCGTCTTCGGATGCGCTCGACAAGCGTGAGTTCACGACCTTGAGCGCAGGATCGGGTTGACCGGACTTCAGGAGAAGCTCGACATATTCGTAGGTCGCAGCGCGATGATCGGGAAAGTTTCGGAGCGTGTCGCGATAGCAACCCAGCGCAGCATCGGTCTCGTCCGCAGCACTGCGTATGCGGCACCCGAGCGTTTGCACCATCGCGTGGGAGCCCGTGCTCGCGCGGAGTGTTTCGAATTCTGTTTTCGCACGCGCGTGGTCCTTGAGGCGAAGCAGGCTCGCGACGAGACCGTAGCGGCTGGACGCTTCGCTGAGGAACCTGCGCTCGGCGAGGCTCGCCTCGAAAAACGCGCGTGCGTCCGTTGGCGAATCGAGCTCCGAGCGAAGCTTTGCGCGAACAAGCTGGAAATCGACGCTGTCCGGCACCTGCTTATACGGCAGACGCTCCAGCCGGTTCTGAATGTCGGCGATGCGCTCGAAGGTCATCGGATGCGTGCGCAGGTACGACGGTGCACCCCCTTCGTACAGGCGAGTTGCGCGCTGGAGGCGCTCGAAAAACACTGCCATCGCGCGCGGATCGTATCCGGCGCCCTCGAGTATCTGCAAACCGACGCGGTCCGCCTCACGCTCGTGATCGCGGGTGAAATTGATGAGATTCTGAACGGCGCTCGCCTGGCCGAGCGCAAGGGCTGCATTCGACACATCAGAGTTCGAACGGGCAGCGAGCACTGCGATGGCAAGGGCTGCGAGCGACATGACCGCGCTGTTCTTCTGCTGGTCGATGATCCGCGCGATGTGACGCTGTGTGACATGAGCGATCTCGTGAGAAACCACACTCGCCACCTCTGACTCGGCTTGGGCTGCGAGAATCAACCCGGTGTTGACACCGACATAGCCGCCGGGCAGCGCGAACGCATTGATCTGCCGGTCCTGCATCAGGAAAAACTGAAAGTCCTGCCGGCTCTCTGCGCCGCGCAAGGCGAGCCGATTGCCCAGGGCACGGATGTAGTCGGTGGCCTCGGCGTCTTCGTAGTAGGTCTTGTCCGCGCGCACTTCCTTCATGATCTCGTCGCCGAGGCGCCGCTCTTCGAGCGCGCTGAAAGAACCCTGTGACGCGTCTCCGAGATCGGGGAGGCCTTGGGCGAGACTGCCGGGCGCAAGCCCGAGAATGAGCAGGATGAGGTACCGAAAAGCCATGGTGCTATGATAAGTTGGAACCGATGCAAGTTCCTGATAGTCCTGACAAGATGCCTCAAAGAAAGCTGACTCACTTCGACGCGGCCGGCCAGGCGGTGATGGTCGACGTGGGTGCAAAAAGCGAGACGCATCGCGTCGCGCGGGCCGGCGGACGCATCGTCATGCTTGCTGCAACGCTGCGCCAGATTTCGCAAGGCACGGCGAAGAAAGGCGACGTCCTCGGCGTTGCGCGGATCGCGGCGATTCAGGCTGCAAAGCGAACCTCGGATCTCATTCCACTCTGTCACCCCCTGGCGCTCAGCAAGGTAGCCATCGAGTTCGAGCTCCAGAAGAGCGGCCCCGGCGTCTCGTGCACCGCGACTGTCGAAACCGTAGGACGCACCGGCGTCGAGATGGAGGCGCTGACCGCGGTCGCCGCCGCATTACTGACGATTTACGACATGTGCAAAGCCATCGATCGCGGGATGCAGATCGAGGGCATCAGCCTCCTGGAAAAGCGCGGGGGTGCCTCCGGCGAATGGGTTCGGAAGCCGTAAAAAGCGCTGTTTGGCGGGCGCTAAGCTAATAACCCCGCGCATTGGACAGGCCCGGGGAACTTGTCTAGCATACGCGCCTCTTAGAAATAGCTAATCCGCTGAATATTAAGCCTAAGGTGCTGCGATCACGCAGCGATCGAAGGCTATCGAGGTCGCCTAAATGAATCGTCAGCGCAGAACCTTCATCACAGTTACGGCAAGCACCGGCGCACTCGCCGCGGCGGGCCTGCTTCACCCGGCTGCTGCCCGCGCCGCGACGTGGAACAAGCCAGGCTTTGAGGCAAAGGCTGCCGGCGATGCGATCAAAAATCTTGGCGCCGCAAACATGACTGACAGTAAGGACATCGCGATTACGGCCCCTGACATCGCGGAGAACGGCGCGGTTGTGCCGGTTGCCGTCACGAGCCGCATTCCGAATACGCAGAGCATCGCAATTGTCGCCGAGAAAAATCCTTTCCCTCTGGCAGCGACTTTCGACGTAGCGAATGGCGCGGAGCCTTACGCGTCCGTTCGAATCAAAATGGGACAGACGTCGAACGTGCGGGCCATAGTGAAGGCTGACGGGAAATTCTATACGAGCGTAAAAGAAGTGAAGGTAACGGTCGGCGGCTGCGGCTGACGCGCGTAAGGAACGAAATCATGTCAGAACCGATGAGAATCAGGGCAACCCTTCAGGGCGATGTCGCCGACGTGCGCATTCTGATGCGCCATCCAATGGAAACCGGCCAGCGCAAGGACGCGAAAGGCGAGATCGTGCCGGTTCATTTCATCCAGAGCGTCGTAGTGGTGCACAACGGCCGCACCGTGCTGGATGCACAGTGGAGCCAGGCGGTCTCGCGTGATCCGTTCCTTGGCTTGCGTGTCAAGGGTGCCCGGGCAGGCGACAAGATCAGCGTGACCTGGATCGACAATAAAGGCGACAAGCGCACCGACGAAGCAACGGTCGCCGCTTCGTAGCACGCTGACGCCGAAAAAGATGCGAGGAGATGTGATGGGCCCGCGCGCCCTTCTAATCGCGCTCATGCTGATGGCCTCGCCCATCAGCGCACAGAACGAAGCCAACGGGCTCGCGGTCGGCAGGCAGATGCTGGCCGAAGACAATCCGGGCGAGCTTTGGGTTCAGCGCGGGCAGCGCCTCTTCTTCGAAAAGCGCGGCCCCAAAGGCGTCAGTCTCGAGCGCTGCGATCTTGGGCTCGGCCCGGGCAGGCTCGACGGCGCCTACGCGCAGCTCCCGAGATATTTCCGCGACACCAACCGCGTTCAGGACCTCGAGTCGCGCCTCCTCACCTGCATGGTCGAGCTCCAAGGGTTCAAGCGCGAAGCAGTCGTCGCCGATCGCTTCGGCACCCTCGACAAGGATTCGGACATGGAAGCACTGGTGAGCTTCATTGGATCCAAATCGAACGGCGTAAAGATGAACGTGCCGCTCGCTCATGCAAGCGAGCGAGAGACTTACAAGATCGGCGAATACATCTTCCATCGCCGCAGCGGCCCCCTCGATTTTTCCTGCGCGACATGCCATTCGGACGAGGGTAAACGCATCCGGCTGCAGGAGCTGCCAAACATGACCGACCCCAAGCAGGTGCAACTGGTCGTCGGCACCGGGTGGCCCGCATACCGTGGAACCCAGGCAAGTGTCAGAACCATGCAGCATCGTCTGTACGACTGCAACTGGCAGATGCGCCTGCCGGATCTCGGCTACGCGTCAGACATGTCGGTCGCGCTCACGAGCTATTTGAATGCGCGCGGCAACGGAGCCGTGATCCAGCTTCCCGGGGTGCGCCGCTGATGAATCCCGCCTTCTCATGACGAAGCAGCGGTTCGCGCTGTTGCTTTCGGGTGTTGCGGTCGTGGTCGGCTGCGCATCGATGCCC
>JBKJPI010000490.1:0-2640 GCA_046595235.1 Burkholderiales bacterium
CCAACGGTGAAGACCGGGTTGAGCGCGGTCATCGGCTCCTGAAAAATGACCGCGATGTCCCGGCCTCGCATCTGCTGAAGCTCAGCCGCCCGTAGTCCGAGGACGTCGCGCCCTTCAAAGAGCACTTCGCCGGTGAGGCGTGCGCCTTCGACGAGCCGAAGAAGTGATAGCGCCGTCACCGTCTTGCCCGACCCTGATTCACCGACGAGCGCCAGACGTTCGCCGCTTTCGATGGCGAAGGAGACGCGATCCACGACTGTGCGCCGCCCGAACGACACCGAAAGATCCCGCACTTCGAGGCGCTTCATTCCTGATCGCCTTCGAGCACCTTGCGTGGATCCAGGGCGTCGCGCAATGCGTCGCCGATCAGAATCAGGAGCAGGAGCATCGCCACGAGCACGGCGAAAGTCGATAGGGAAATCCACCACGCGTCGAGATTGTTTTTACCCTGGCTCAGAAGCTCGCCAAGGCTGGGCGTCTCCGGCGGCACTCCGAGCCCGAGAAAGTCGAGGCTCGTCAATGCGCCAATCGCCGCCGCAAGCTCGAACGGGATGAGAGTGACGACCGGTGTCAGGCTGTTCGGGAGGATGTGCCGCATCATGATTCGACGGTTGCTCTGTCCGAGCGCTTTCGCGGCCCGAACATAATCGAGTGTCCTGTTCTTGAGAAATTCAGCGCGCACGTACGCGGCAATTCCGAGCCAGCCGAACAGGGACAGCAGAATGACGAGCAGCCAGAAGCTCGGTGCGAACAACGACGACAGGATGATCAGCATGTAAAGCGTCGGCATCGCGCTCCAGATTTCGTTGAAGCGCTCCATCGCAATGTCGGTCCAGCCGGCAAAGTACCCCTGTATCGCGCCGTAGAGCACGCCGAAGACGGTGCAGACTGCCGCGACGAGGAGAGCAAACACGACCGATACGCGGAAGCCGTAGATGAGGCGCGCGAGGATGTCGCGTCCGCGGTCGTCCGTGCCGAGCAAATTGTCGCGGTGGGGTGGCGCGGGGTTCGGCTCGCTTGCGAAGTAGTTGATCGTGCTGTGGTGGTACGGGTTCGGCGGGAACAGTGCAAGGTTGCCGGCCTTTGCAAAGTTGTTGCGTATCAGCGGATCGAGATAATCGGTGGGCGTGGGGAAATCGCCGCCGAACGTTGTCTCCGGAATCGTCTGCACCAGCGGGACGTACCACGTGCCTTCGTAGCGGACCAGGAGGGGCTTGTCGTTCGAGAGCACTTCCGCGATGAGACTGACGCCGAACAGCACGAGGAAGAGGAAGAGGCTCACGTAACCGAGTCGGTTCGAGCGGAAGCGTCGCCACGCGCGGCGCGCGGGGCTCTGCGGTCGAACCTTTGGCTGCTCGGCACGCGGCGTTGGCACCGCAGCGCCGGGCGATGTCATCGCGTCAGCCAAAATACTTCACCCGCGGATCCACCCACACGTAAGAAAGATCCCGCAGCAGCGTCGTGATAAGCCCGATAATCGTGAAAAGGAAAAGGCTTCCCAATACGACCGGATAGTCGCGCCGGATGACCGATTCGTACGAGAGCAGTCCCAGTCCGTCGAGCGAGAACAGCGTCTCGATCAGGATCGATCCGCTGAAGAAGGCACCGACGAATGCTGCCGGAAAACCCGTCATGATCGGAATCAGTGCGTTTCTGAAGACGTGCTTCCAGAGTACCTTTTTCTCGTCCACGCCCTTTGCCCTCGCAGTCAGCACGTATTGCTTTCGAATTTCTTCGAGCACCGAGTTCTTGGTGAGAATGGTGATGACTGCAAAGCCGCCGAGGACCATCGATGCGACCGGCAGGGCGATGTGCCAGAAATAATCCGCGATCTTCCCGATCAGCGAGAGCTCGTGCCAGTTGAGTGAAGTCAATCCGCGCAGGGGAAACCACTGAAAAAACGAGCCGCCGGCAAAGAAGACGAGGAGGACAACGCCCATGACGAAGCTCGGGATCGCGTAGCCGAGCAGAACGACGAACGTTGTTACCGTATCAAACCGGGTGCCGGCGCGGACGGCCTTTGCAATACCGAGAGGCAGCGAGATCAGATAGATCAGCAGAAAGCTCCACAGACCGAGGCTGATCGATACCGGCAGCTTCTCGAGTATCAGCGCTCCGACGTCCTTGTTGTGGAAGAAGCTTTTCCCGAGGTCGAAACGTGCAAACTGCTTGAGCATGTGCACGAAGCGCTCGAGCGGCGGCTTGTCGAAGCCGTAAAGGATCTTGATCTCTTCGATGCGCTTCGCATCGACACCCTGGCGTCCGCGATAACCGCTCCCGGTCGAGGAAGGACCTTCGGCGCCGGACTCGATGCCCTGCAGCTGCGCGACCATCTGCTCGACCGGTCCGCCGGGAACGAATTGGGTGATTACGAACGTGATGAGCAGGATCCCGAATAGCGTCGGGATCATGAGCAGCAAACGCTTGAGAATGTAAGACCACATCTTACTGCGAGGCCTTCCGCCACCAGGTGGAGACGACCCACTCGTCGGGCCTGTAATAAAGCGGCGAAACCTCGGGCTGGCCGAATTTGCCGCTGCGGTATGCGACCCGGAAGGTGCTCGCGTACCACTGCGGGATCACGAAATGGGCGTGTCGAAGCACGCGATCGAGCGCGCGCAGCCGGACAACCAGGTCCGG
>JBKJPI010000155.1:0-5784 GCA_046595235.1 Burkholderiales bacterium
ACGCAGCGATGAGGGCGCTAGCCCACCTGGACATTGCTTACCTCGCCGCTCTCGGCAACCTTCCACGACTGGATGGCGTTGTTGTGATAGATCGAGCGCGTGCCTCGCACGGCGCGAAGCTGGCTCACTTTGGGCTGAACGTATCCCGTCTCGTCGATCGCACGGCTTTGCAGAAAAGCTGCCTCTCCGTTCCACGTCCACGCGATGTTGAACCGCGTCAGCGCCTTGGGGAGGATGGGATTTTCCAACCGGGCGGTTTCCCAGTTGCGTCCGCCATCGAATGACACGTCGACGCGCTTGATGCGCCCCCGGCCTGACCAGGCAATACCCGAAACATTGTGGAACCCACGCCCCACGAGCCGCTGCCCGCCCGAGGGTGTGGTGATGACCGACTTGCACTCCTGTACTGAGGTGTACTGACGGTGCAACCCATCCGGCATGAGATCGACGTAGTGCAGGGTTTCGTCTTTAGCATCCCACGGCTCGTCGCCGACTTCGATCCGGCGCAGCCACTTCACCCACGACACGCCCTGCAGCCCGGGTGCGACGAGGCGCAGCGGGTAACCGTTCTCGGGCCGCAACATCTCGCCGTTCTGGCCCCACGCCACGAGGACGTCGTCGAGCGCGCGCTCGATAGGAATTGTGCGCGTCATGCCCGAACCGTCCGCACCTTCCGCGAGGACATACTTGCCTTGTCTGCGGTCCCAACCGCAATCGTCGAGCAGCACCGACAACGGCACACCGGTGAATTCACTGCACGCGAGCATGCCGTGGGTATATTGCACTGTGGGCACTGCGACGTTGCGCCACTCCATCCCGGTGTTCGCGCCGCACTCGATGAAATGGATGCGCGACACCGACGGCAAGCGCATCAGGTCGTCCATGGTGTAAACGCGTGCCTGTTTCACGAGGCCGTTGATCATGAGCCGGTGATTCTGAGGATCGACGTCGTGCCAGCCCTGGTGATGGCGTTCGAAGTGAAGACCGCTCGGGGTGATAATGCCGAACATCCCCTGGAGCGGCGTGAAGGACACTGACGACGCGGCGACCCGGGTGAGCCCCGGACTCACCCGCCGCTGCAGATTATTTTCGAACTGGGACGGCATTCCGTAGCCACGTTCGGCAACGGGCCGGCCGAGCGTGCGACTGTGCTCAGGCAGTTCGAGGATTGCGCGCTCGCCTTCTGCTGCGTGGACTGACGGACTCCCGACTGCGACCGCGGCACCGCCGGCAGCCAGCCGACGCAGAAACCCCCGCCGCCCGGTAGTGGCGCGCTGAAGCGGCCCCTCATCAGCGACCGGCAAAGCCTCTGACACCCGGTGGAAGTCAGGGTTACGCATCACCTGCGCTTACGTGTATATGCGCATTCACGCATATTTTCGATGATTGCGGAGGGGGCGAAAGGATTCAGCACAGGCAACGGTCAGGCCGCACGCCGGCGGCGCGTGCTCACGAGCTTCAGCAAGCCCTTGCGAAGCGGCTCGTGGTTATCGAGCTGGCTCGCAATCTGAGTGCAGACGGTGCGGCAGATTTCCATCATCGCAGGGTCAGTAATTCGATAGAAGGCCTGGTTGCCTTCCTTGCGTCTCGACACCACGCCGCTTCGGTACATCAGTGCGAGATGACGCGACACGTTGGTCTGGGTGGCGCCTACTTCTTCCACGATCACGTTGACTGATTTCTCTTCCTGGCATATTGCGTGCAGGATTTTCAACCGCGTCGGTTCCGCCATGATGGAGAAATAGGAAGACACTTCTTCGAAAACCCGCTCGAGATCGTCCATTACATTTTTGCCTTTGCCAGTCCAGACAATAACTCTATGCGCATCTACGCATATAGTCAAAGAACGCGAAGACTCTAAAGAAGGAAGACGCGAGTGATGCAGTGCAGCAGCGGGACGCCTGATCTGGCGTCTACTGTGCTTACACGAGGCGGCGGCGCTCTCGCGAGCTCAGTCGGGTATGGGTTTGAGCCGGAGCTCGGCCGGAGTCGCTTTGACAAACCCATACTTCGCATAGGCCGCCTGACCGTCGGATGTCCTCAGGAAGTCGAGATACTTTCCCGCCATCGCTTTGCGCGGGCTGTTGTTCAGGGCGCCGATCACATAGGCCACCTCGTTAACCAGACTGTCTTCGGGGGGCAGCGCTACCGCCTCCACGGAGGCACCCTCGCGAACAGCTTCCTGCGTTTCGGTTTTCCAAACGATACCCGCATCGGAAGTCCCGGCTTTGATACGGTCCGGCGTCTCGCGGTGATGGACCGCGGTGAACCAGTTGTTCGGCGTGGTTTGGCAGGAGTAGCACTGCTGCCCCGCCGAGATCTGATCCCATATGCCGTGACGCTCGAGGACCTTGCGTGCGTAAAACTGCATGATTCCTTCGTTGACCGGGTTCGGCATGGAGGTGCGAATGCCGGGGCGGACGAGGTCCCTGATGCCGCGGATCCCCTTGGGGTTGCCCTTGCCCACCATGATCTCCATCTCGTTATGCATGTACACCGCATATTGGTCCATCAACCCAGCTTTCTTCAGGCTCTTGAGATGGCCGAGGTTCACCGAGCCGTAAACGTCGGGCAACCCGGGATAGGGTTTCCCTTCATACATCCACCCGCCCTGGAGGATCGCATTCAGGATCAGGCCCGGCGGCAGCGTGATGAGCCCTACGTCCACGCCCGGATTTCGGCGCTGAAACGCGCGCACCACATCCTCCATCGCAAAAAACTGGTTTCCCGCGAGCCACAGAATCAGCTCCGCATCACGCTGCATGCTTCCCAGCGCCGCGGCGCCTTTCGCTGTCCTGCCGTCGGCATAGTAGAGCGTGAGATCGGTGTCTTTGTCCTTGGGAATCACCGCATACTTGGTGCCCACCGCAGGTGCCACTGTCTGTTGCGCCGGAACGGACGGTGGTTGCGTCGCTTCGGTCGCGCATCCCGCTATCAAACCCATGCCGAGCATCAGACAATATTCGAGCCTCGAATAAGTTCTCATTTTTGGGTTCCTTCTCTCGCAAGCGTTGACTGAAAACGGCCCCGCCCCGCCCTTCTGGGCAACCATCTTCAGCGTTCGCCCATAGCTATTCCCAGGGCTTGACCCGATGCTACGACGGTTGGGCGCGGTTCGTCAGCTTTTCGCCAGCCTGGCGTCGAGCACGTGATACATGACGGCGCCCGTCATCATCGCGACAACGAACACCACGATGCGTATATCCCCGGTTACGTTCGACGTACGCGATATTATCCCGCTGCTGGATAAAACGCCTTCACGTTGACGTGAACGGGTGCGCCGACGCGTAGCTTATTTTTTATGGAGGAACGACGAATGAATACAACTACACATCGCGAGTCCCTCGCTTTGGTCGATCCGGCATGGCTCGCTGCGCATTCCGGAGACCCGAATGTATGTCTGGTCGAGATTGCAGGTCTGGGTCAGGACGACCTGCAGGCCTACAACGCGGGGCACGTGCCCGGCGCGCATGCCTGGAAGTGGATGCAGATGCTGTGGGATTCGCACATGCGCGATTTTCCTTCGCCCGAGGCGTTTGCGCGGCGGCTCGGCGATGCCGGCATCGGCAACGACACCACCGTTGTCTTTTATGGCGAAGGGCTGCAGTTCGGTATTTACGCGTGGTGGGTGTTTCGGTACTGCGGACATGAAAACGTTCGCATTCTCAACGGCGCGCGTCATCGCTGGGCGCAGGAGGGCCGGCCGCTAGTCAAGGACGTCCCGCCGCCACGGCAGAAGACCCAGTACCGCCCTAACCCCCGCCTCGAGGTGATGCGTATCTTGCGCGACGACGTGCTGAAAGCGCTGGGTGCCCCGCAAAGCCTGCTACTCGACGGTCGCTCAGCCGAGGAATATCGCGGCGAGCGCGTGGGCGCGACCGGAGGTCCCGACGTCGGAGCAATGCGCTATGGGCGGATCCCCGGCGCCAAACACTTCTTTTTCGAAGACATGCTCAAAGCAGACAAGAGCTTCAAATCGCGCGAGGAGCTTGCGCCGCTAGCCGATTCCCGCGGCGTCTCGGCAGAGAAGGACATCATCGTCTACTGCCGCCTCAGCCATCGTGCGACCGTTCTCTATTTTGCGCTGACCGAGCTGCTGGGCCTCGACAATGTGCGCGTCTACGACGGATCATGGACCGAATGGGGAAATCTGGTTGGAGTGCCTGTCGAGCGCTGATCGCCGTCGAGGCCGCACCGAGCTCTAGAGCCTGTTATGCACCTGAGCGTATGCGGCGAACGTGTCGGGCAGCCCCGATGCGCAACGACTCATTGAACCCGGGGTATTTTCAGCGCCTGCACGAGCTCGGTGTATTTCCGGATGTCTGCCTTCAGAAGCTCCCGCAACTCGCTGCGTGACATCGCTTCGACGCGCAGGCCCTGCGAGGCCATGAGCTTCACTGTCTGCGGCAGGTTCAACTGGCGTGTGATCTCCCGATGCAAAGTTTCAAGTATCACGTTAGGCGTGCCCGCCGGTGCGAAGAACGCGCCCCAGGTGCGAACGTCGACGCCGGGGATGGTTTCTGCGATGGGCGGCAGATCCGGCATGAGCGCCGAGCGTTTCGCACTGGGAACCGCGATCGCGCGAAGCCTTCCCGCTTTAACGTGGGGGATCGATGGCGGCCCGGCAAACATGAGCTCGATCTGACCTGCGAGAAGATCGATGATCGCGGCGGGGCCTCCCTTGTATGGAACGTGAACGAGGTCGATCCCGGCCTTCTGCTTGAACAATTCCATTCCCAGATGGTTCGGACTGCCGACTCCCGCGGAACCATATCGCAGTCCGCCGGGTTTGCTTCTGGCAAGGTTGACCAGATCCGACACCGAATGGACCGGCTGCGTCGGATTTACGATGAGGATATAGTCGTTGAAAGCCGCGAATGCGAGCGGCTCGAAGTCTTTCAGGGGATCGTACGGCAACTTGCGCTTCAGCGCCGGGCTGATCGCCACCGGCCCATCGCTGCTGATCATGATGGTGTAACCATCGGGTGTCGCTTTGGCGGTGATTTCCGCTGCGATCTGCCCGCCTGCACCACTCCGGTTGTCGACAATGAATTGTTGTCCCCAGAGCTCCGTCAGGCTGTTGGCAACGACTCGTGCAGAGACATCGGTGGGGCTGCCGGGGAGCGAGGTGGTGATGATGCGCACAGGTCTTGATGGATACGATGCTGCAGAAGCGCAGGTCACCGAAGTCAACAATCCGAGTCCGGTCGCAATCAGTCCCGCGTAGAAGTTAACTGGCATGCTCGCTCTCTCCTCGAGTTCCGGTTTGGAGCATCACCTACCCCGCGCCCGCCTCCGTTCAAAATCCTCCTGCCGGTGAGTCTCCAGGATGTGACTGATCGAAAGATCATTCTCGCGCGTGAGACGCATCGTTGCGGGTCTGAAGCTCAATTGTTCTGTATGCCCGCAGCTTTGATCACCTGCGCCCACTTATTCAGTTCCGCGCTGAGAAATTTTGCAAACTCATCGGGTGTCGTGCTGTCGGGCACGACGCCGTGGAATGCGAAGCGCTCTTTAACTTGCGGGTTCGCGAGCAGCCTGACGAGCTCAGCGTTGAGCTTCTGGACAAGCGCCCTGGGCGTGCTGGAGGGCGCGAGAACGCCGATCCAGTTCGTGACCTCGTAATCAGGCACGCCGGCTTCGATCACGGTCGGTGCGCCGGGAAGAAAGGGCGAGCGCTCGCGTGAGGTAACGGCGAGTGCGCGCAGCTTGCCGCTTTTGATAAAGGAGAGCGTCGGCGGCAGCCCCACGAACATGACCTGCGTTTCTCCCGCCAGGAGCGCA
>JBKJPI010000663.1:0-6673 GCA_046595235.1 Burkholderiales bacterium
ACGATCGAGATCTTCTGCGCGAATCCATCGTCAGCGATGAAAAAATCATTGCTGAGAAGGTCGTGCCCGTTGATTCGTCTATCAATGTGTAGGGCCCTGCACAGGAGGCCGGGTCCCTGCGTTCGTGCATCCACATTGCGAACCGGCTCGAGCGCGCGCAAGAGCACCGCCGAAGCCGTGCCCTCTGCTTGCGTGACGACATTCATGCAGTGGTACATCCCATAGATGAGATAAACGTAGGCGTGCCCCGGCGGGCCGAACATCGTCTTCGTGCGCGGCGTCAGCCCCTTTGCCGAATGCGCTGCGAGATCGTGCGGCCCGAGATACGCCTCGACTTCCACGATGCGACCCACCTGCTCGATGCCGCTGTGGACGTGAACGAGGCATTTACCCAGCAGCTCATGCGCGACTTCGACGGTATCGCGATCGTAGAAAGCGCGGGGAAGCTTACGCACGCCGGGCCGTGCGAACCGTCATCGAAGGCCGTAAGCGCAAGCGCGCGCGGCCCCCGAGTAAAACGCCTGCGAGGAACACCGCATCCATCTATTCAGCGCGGATATTCGCCTGCTTCACAATCTTCGCCCACTTAGCCGTCTCCGTGCGCATGAAGGCCGCGAAGGCGTCGGGCGAGCTCCCGATGACATCGGCGCCCATGCCCTGAATGCGGTCGCGCACTTCGGGCTGCGCCAGCACTTTCGAAACATCGCCGTGGAGGCGATTGATGAGCTCACGTGACGTCGCGGCGGGAACGACGAGCCCGAACCAGTTCGTTAACGCATAGCCCGGCACGCCGGACTCGGCAACCGTCGGCGTCTGCGGCAGCAGTGCACTCCGTTTTTCGCCGAGCACCGCCAGCGCGTTGAGCCTGCCGGCCTTGATGTAAGGCAGCGACTGCAAAAGGCTGTCGAAGGTCAGCGACACCTGCCCGCCGAGGAGATCGGTGAAGCTCAGGCCGCTGCCTTTGTAGGGGATGTGCACGAGATCGATGCCGGCCATGCTTTTCAGCAGCTCGCCGCCGAGATGCGGCGCACCGCCCGGCCCCGACGACGCATAGTTGATCTGGCCCGGCCGCGAGCGCGCGAGCGCGATGAACTCTTTCACGTTCTTCGCCGGCAGCGACGGATGAGACACCATGACGAAGTGCACCGCGACGACTTGTGTCACTGCGGTGAGGTCCCGTTGCGGATCGACCGGCATCTTCGCGTACAGATACTGGTTCACCGTGAGATTGCCCATCGTCCCGAGCAGCAATGTATGCCCGTCCGGCGCCGCACGGGCCGCCGCTTCGGTGCCGATCACGCCTGACGCACCGGCGCGATTTTCCACGATCGCCTGCTGACCGCCCCACAGTTCCGCAAGTTTCGGCGCAACGACACGCGCCACGATGTCGGTGCCGCCGCCGGGCGGAAAGGCGACGATGATGCGCACCGGTTTCGAAGGAAAGGCGGGGGCCTGCGCAAGAGGCGGCGGCGCCCAGGCTAAACACACGCAGACCAGCACAACTCTCATCGATGCCCCTCTCCTTGGCGAACCCGCTTTTCTAATCCCGGTTGTCGTATCCGGGTAACACTCGCGCATCCACCACACAGGGACGGCCGCCGCGCACTGCGGCAATCCCTTCTTCGATCGCCGACTGAAGCTTCGCAGGGTCGGTGACCGGGCCGATCCCGACCGCGCCCTGCATCCGCGCCATCCCCGCGATATCGATGTCCGGATCTTCGATGCGCTGCCCGATCCAGCGATTTTCGACCGGGCGGCCGCGATGCTCGGCCATGCGGCCCTGGTGCCGCTCGTCGTTGTAGAACGAGCGGTTGTTGCACACCACCATCAGGCACGGGATGCGGTAGTGCGCGGCCGTCCACACCGCGGTGTTGCCCATGAGGAAGTCACCATCGCCCATGAGGGCGATGGGAATCCTTCCCGAACCTTTGAGCGCGAGCCCCGCACCGACGGTCATGCCCGGGCCCGAGCCCACGCCCGCCCCGCCGTCGTGGCCGATGTAATCGAGCGGATGACAGAAATGGGTGTACGCGCCATTCCAGCCGAGTGGGAAACGCGTGTAGCAGACCTCGATTCCGCGCGTCGCCGCTTCCATCGCGACCGCAACGCCCCGCATCGACACCGCTTCGGTCGAAGCCGCAGGCAGCACTGTACGATCGGGTAGATTCGGCAGCGCCGTGCGCGGCGTGACTGCATCGAGCAGCATCGGAACGGCCGCATCGGTCTCGCACATGAGATAGACGTCCACCGGCGGCAGGCCCTGGTGATCCGCACTCCAGCCGCGATGGCTGTGCGCATCGCACGACACATGAATGACCTTGCCTTTGAAAGGCGCGGCTCCGCACGCCTGCCTGAGCGTGCCTGCGAGATCGAGCCAGTCGAGTGCCAGTACGACGTCGGCCTCGGCGACCAGAGGCTCGGCTTCTTTTGCGAGATAGGGCCCCGGCGGAGCGGCGTGCAGGCGATGATCGGTGGGGAACGCAGCGGCGAGCTTCACGTTGGTGAGCACCGCGGCGTTGAGCTTCTCCGCGAGCGCGATGCGCGCATTCCAGCCGTCGATGCTCCGCGAGCACCGACCTGCGAGGATCACCGGTCTTTGGGCTGAGGAAAGCAGCCTCGCCGCGGCGGCGACCAGCTCGGGCGCCGGCTTCACAGGCGGCGGCGGCGCGTAACGCGCAACATCGGGCAACGTGGGCAGCGCGCCGATTTTCAGTTCCTGCATCGCGACTTCGAGATTGACGTACACCGGCCCTCGCGGCGCGGTCTGCGCGATCTGCGCCGCGCGGAGCACGGCTTCGGCCGCGGCGTCCGGCGAACCCGGCTGGTTGTCCCACTTGGTGAAGTTGCGAACGAGGCCGCCCTGGTCGCTGCTCGTGTGTATCCAGTCGATCCATTGCCGGCGGCGGCTCGCGTCCCACGGGCCGGTCGCGCCGAATATGAGTATCGGTGCGCGATCGCACCACGCGTTGTAGACGGCCATGGTGGCCCGCATAAGGCCGATGTTCGCGTGCACCGCGGAAGCCATCATGCGGTCGCTCGCTTTCGAATAGCCGTGCGCAATCGCAACCGCCGTCTCTTCGTGAATCGTGAGCACCATCTGCGGCGCGCGATTGCCCAGAAAGTTGACGATGCTGTCGTGCAGGCCGCGATAGCTCGAGCCCGGAACGAGCGCGATGTAGGGGATGTCGAGGCTGCGCACCACGGCCGCGATGAGATCGCTCCCCCAGAATTCTTCGCCCGGCTGCGAAGGCACCGGGGAATCGTGCGCGATTGCAGCGGGAGGCATGGGCTCGTTCATCGTCTCAATCCACTTTGATGTTCGCTTCGCGGATCACTTTTCCCCAGCGCGCGTATTCCGAGCGCAGGAAGTTCGCGGTCTCTTCCGGCGAGCCCGGGGCCGGTTCACCCCCCATCGCGGCAAGGCTTGCACGCGTCTCGGGCGTGCTCATCACTTTCACGGCTTCGGCATTCAGGCGCTCGACGATCGCGCGCGGCACACCCGCTGGCGCGAGCAGCGCATACCAGTTCACCGCGAGGAGCTCGGGCATGCCCGCCTCCGCACTCGTTGGCACCTGCGGTGCCGAAGCGTTGCGCCGGCTGTCGAGGATTGCGAGGCCGCGCATCCTGCCCGCGTTCATGAGCGAGACGGCGCTCGACACGACCACGATGACCATGTCGACTTCGCCGCTCAGCGCACCGTTCAGCGCGAACGTCGCGCTCTTGTAAGGAATGTGCGTAAGTCGGATTTTGGAGAGCGACTGCAGGAATTCAGCAGCGAGATGATTCGCCGACCCCGCGCCGCCCGAGCCGTACGCAATTTTCGTGGGATGCGCGCGTGCAAGCTGGATCAGCTCGCGCATCGTTTTAGCCGGAACCGAAGGATGCACCACGATGATGTTCGGGATCGTCGCAAGGAGCGCGATCGGCGCGAAGCTCTTCAGAGGATCGTAGGCGACTTTTGGATTGAGGTGAGGGTTCGTGAGCACGGGGACCGCGCCCATCACAAGTGTGTATCCGTCAGGCGGTGCCTTGGCCGCGGCTTCCCACCCGATGTTGCCGGAGGCGCCGAAGCGCGGGTCGGCAACGATCTGCTGCCCGAGCACGGGCGAGAGTTTGCCCCCGACCATGCGGCCGATGAGCTCGGTGCCGCCGGCGAACGGCAGGATGAGACGGATCGGCTTGACCGGATAGCTTTGAGCAAGTGCGCTCGTCGCACACGCGAGGCCGAGGCACAAAGCAACGGCCGCGCGCGAAATTATCAGCATTCCTCGTCCTCGCTTTCCACCAGCGCCCAGACGCGGCGAAACGGCCCACGGCTTTCGATGAGCTCGGCGCCTGCATCAGCGGCGGTGTCGCTATCGATCCACACGGGCGTGCCGAGTCCGGCGCTGATGCACGCGCGTTCCGCGTTGTCTTCGAAGACGAACGCCCCGGCGACAGCCTCCTGGATGGTCATACCGGTGATGGCGGCGCCGTGCGCGCGCATGAGCACCGCGCGATGCGGCCCCAATGCGCCGGCGAGCGCCGCGCCGCGCGTGCGATCGCTCACGAGACGCGGATCCTGATATACGGGAATGCCTTCATGGAACAGCGTTCCCAGGAGATGGATCGGGCGCAGCTCGACGCCACTGGTGGTAAATGCGGTCGAATACATCCCATGGTAATGAATGACGCTGCCCACGTCGGGCCGCGCTCGGAGGATTTCGAGGTGTATCGGATATTCGCCGGGGGGCACGCCGGGGCCATCGAGCTGACGTCCATCGAGATCGAACACCAGAAAATCATCCGGCTTCGCATTCATGCCGAGCGAGTGGCGGGTGATCATGAAGGTGGAATCGGACAATCGCGCGCTCAGGTGCCCGAAGCCTTCGATGAATCCGCGCCGGTACAGAAAACGCCACGCTTTGAGCGCGTCATTGATCAGGGTATCGCTCATATCATCCAGGTGAGTTGTGAATTGGGGCTTTCATTTTGCCAGCTCGGACTTGCCCGCGACGCCGAGATCGCTCAGCATCTTTTGCAGCAACGCATATTCAGAGTCCAGATGCTTGCGGGTCTCAGCTGCGCCGCGAAAATCGTCGCCCCACGCGTTCTCCTGCTGCACCTTTTTCCATTCGTCGTCCCTGACGATTTTTGCGAAGGCCTGATCCCAGAACGCGATCTGCGGCGCCGTCAGCGCACCGGGCGCGATGAACCCTCGCCACGCGTAGTAGACGGCGTCGACGCCCTGCTCGCGAAACGTCGGCAAGGTTGCGGCGACGCCGGGCTGGCGCTGCGCGGCGCTCACACCTAAAACACGCACAGTATTCGCCTGCACGTGCGGCAGCGCGCCGCCGAGCGTTCCCACCCACACGTCGATATGGCCGCCGAGCATCGCCATGGTGCCCTGTCCGCCCGATGGATAGACGACCGTCTTCAGCGCCTTCGGGTCGATCCCCACCGATTTTGCGAGCATGCCGATGACGATATGATTCTGATTGCCTCGCGCGGGTGAGAAGCCGAAGCTCACCGAGGGCGGGTCTTTCTTGAGCCGCGCGAACAGATCTTTCGTCGACGCGATCGGCGAATCCGCGCGGGTAAAAACCGCGATGTACTCGCGCATGAGGATGTTCAGCGGGGTGAGGTCCTGATGGCGCAGCTTGCTGGTGCCGAGAATGTGGTTGGTGAGGAGTGCGACGTTCATCGTCGCGATGTAGTGGGCGTCACCGGGGTGCTGGCTCAGGGATGTCCACGCAATAAGGCCCCCGCCTCCGGGCCGGTTACTGACAGTGACCGAAGGCATCCCGGGCATCGCCTGCAGGAAGCGCTGAGTGACCCGCGCCTGCCGATCGGCCGCGCCGCCCGCACCGGAAGAAACGCCGATATCGACGTTGCGGCCGGGCTTCCACTCCTGCGCGTACGTCTCGCAAAATCCGATTGCCGCTGCGGCTGCGAATACGCAGTGCACGAGGCGGCAGCGGGTGGCACGTATGTCGAGCGGCATCGTCATAACTCCACGAGTCGGTGCTATTGCTCGGGCTTGAGGCCCGCGGTCTTCACGATCTTCTCGTATTTCGCGGTCTCGGACCTGATGAAAGCCATGAGACCTTCCGGCGAAGTCGGTGACGGCACCCCACCTTCGCTCGTGATGCGCTTACGCACGTCGGCGTCGTCGAGCGCTTTGCGGATCGCACCATTCAGCACCGCGATCACTTCGGGCGGCGTCTTAGCGGGCGCGAGCAGCGCATACCACTGGGTCAGCTCGTAACCTGGCAACCCCGCCTCGGCCATCGTCGGCAGGTTGGGGTAGGCGTCGACGCGCATCGCAGTCGTGACCGCGAGCGCCCGCAGACGGCCGTTCGTTGTGAAGGGCAGCGTGGTCACCGGGCTCGCAAATGCAAGCTCGACCTGACCGGCAACGAGATCTGTCGCGAAGAGCGCCGTGCCGCGATAGGGCACGTGAACGATGTCGATTCCCGCCATCGACTTCAGGAGCTCACCGGAGAAGTGCGGCGCGCCGCCGGTTCCGGCCGAGGCGAAGTTGAGCTGACCGGGCTTTGTCTTCGCGAGTGCAATGAGCTGCTTCACGGTGGTCGCGGGCAGGGAGGGATGAACGACCAGCACGTAAGCGAGCTTCGCCCCGAGACTGATCGGCGCGAGATCGCGCTGCGGATCGAATGGGAGCTTCCGCTTG
>JBKJPI010000667.1:0-4704 GCA_046595235.1 Burkholderiales bacterium
CCTGAGCGCGTCGTGCGGCATCGCCCTCTACCCCTTCCACGGCAGCGACGTGCCCGGACTCTTCTCGAACGTCGACATTGCGATGTACCAGGCGAAGGAGCTCGGGCGTAACCGCTGGGCGATTTTCGACCAGGCTTCGGACAGCCTGCGCAGCACGCACAAGCGCATTCACTGGGCCAAGCGCCTGCGCGATGCGCTCGACGACGACCGACTTACGCTGTTCGCGCAGCCGGTCGTGAGGCTCCGCGACGAGAAAGCCATGCATCACGAAATTCTGGTGCGGCTCCTCGATGATGAAGGCGGATTCGTGCAGCCCTCGAGCTTCATCGAGCTCGCGGAGTCTCTGTCGCTGGTGCAGGAAATCGACCTGCAGGTCGTGGAGAAGCTCCTGCTCTTCATGCGCCAACACAACCAGCTCGGGAAGAAGCTTCGTTACTTCGTGAACCTTTCTCGCGTCTCGATCGCAGACCCGCGGTGGGTGAAGCGGCTCATCTCTCTGCTCAAGACGAGTGGGGTCGATCCGACTCAACTGGTATTCGAGATCACCGAAACGGCGGCGATGTCCGAGATCGACGTCACGCTGACTTTCATCAGACAAATGAAGGAGATGGGCTGCCGCTTCGCACTCGACGATTTCGGCGCCGGCTTCAGCTCGTTCTACTACCTGAAGCGCTTCGAAGTCGATTACTTGAAAATTGACGGCAGCTTTATCCGGGATCTCGCGACCGACGAGGGAAGCCGTCTTTTCGTGCGCGCGCTCAACGACGTGGCCAATGGACTATCGAAGCAGGTGGTCGCCGAATGGATCGAATCGCCGGACGCCCTCAAGCTGCTGAAGGCCATGGGCACGGAGTACGGCCAGGGATATCTCTTCGGCAAGCCGGTGCCCCTGCAGCAGACGATCCCCGGTCCCGCTGCGAGACAGCTGCGCGCCCGAGCAATCCAGGCGTGAACCATGAGGCTCGACGAATCGACTCCACTGCGCCAGATCAGCAGATATAGCCGCTACCACTCTCCGCGCTGAATCCTGTCCGCCCATAAAAGGCCGGTCACCGCTTTCGCTTCGGTAATCCGGCCTTCGCGTACCCACGCCAGGGCTTCCGCAATCGTCAGCGGGAACACTTCGAGAAATTCCCCGTCGTCCAGCGCATTGCCAACGTAGTCAAGGTGGCGTGCTACGTAAAGCTCGATGTGCTCGTCCGCGTAGCCGATGCACGGATGCAGCGTCGCGAGATGGCGCCACTCTGCGGCTTCGTACCCGCACTCCTCCCTGAGCTCCCGCTTCGCCGTCAGCAGCGGGTCTTCGCCCTGCTCGATTTTGCCGGCCGGCAATTCGATGAAGTGCCGGTGTAAAGGATATCGATACTGCCTCTCCATGAGGATCGTCTGCTCGTCGATGAAAGCGATCACCATGCAGGCGCCGGGGTGCCTGATGTACTCGCGTATCGACTCCTTGCCATCCGGGAGTCGTACGCGATCTTCGATCACCTTGAGCAACGCGCCGTCGTACACGACACGGGACGAAAGCGGCGTCTCGGTGAAATCGTTGTCTTCGGCCACACTCATGGGGTAATCACGGGCCGCGTCGGCGCCACAGGAAGCGATAGATAACGCCGGGATAGGCAAAGACGAGAAACAGGCACACGGTTACGGCATAGAACTCCCATCGCTGCCTGTAGACCGGGCCGAGCCGGCTTTCGATCCACCACACGATCGCACCGGTGAGCGTGTAGTACGTGACGAGCTCGACCAGACGCCACCCGGCGGGTTTCTGATTTGCCTTGAAAGACCACACCAGGAAAAGCCGCTCGGACAGAAAGGGAAGATTCGCAAGGACTGCGGCGAGCAGCACAACCGCTGCAACCGTCCAACTCACGCCACCATCCCTTGCAGCGCATCGGACCCGCCTTCCGACACGAAGGCCAAGGAAAGGAGGTTACGGAGGGAAACCTGGGTTTCCTTCTGTTCGTAGGGCGGTGAGGCCCGAGCGAAGGCGAGCACCGCCCTAGAGCGACGACTGAATCGAAACGAGACACAGCGCCATGAGCGGGCCCGGCATGATTCCGAAGAGGAGGATGGCAAGGCCGTTGAGGCTCATCAGCACCTTTACATCGGCCTGCGGGGTGATGGGTGTCGCATCCTGCGGCGCATCGAAATACATGACTTTGACGATTCGCAGGTAGTAGAAGGCACCCACGGTCGACATGAGAATTGCAATAACCGCGACCCCGAGAGCACCCGCCATTCCAGTCGTGAGCACGGCCTGCAAGACTGCGAGCTTCGCATAAAAGCCGACCGTGGGCGGAATACCGATCATCGAAAACATGATAAGGAGCATCACGAACGCATACCACGGACTGCGCTGGTTGAGCCCCCGGAAATCGTCGATGTTGTCGGCCTCGAAGCCGTTGCGGGAAAGCAGCAGGATCATCCCGAACGCGCCGAGGTTCATGAGCACGTAGACGACCATGTAGAACATGGCTGCGCTGAAACCGTTCGCGTCACCGGCGAGCACGCCGAGCAGCACGAACCCCATGTGCGCGATGGTCGAGTATGCGAGCATGCGCTTCAGGTTCGTCTGAACGATGGCCGTCACGTTACCGATGATGAGGGAGAGCACGGCCATCACTGCGAGCATCTGCTGCCACTCGGCGAGCAGCTGGTCGGCCCCCAGTGCCTGTCCCAGCAGGCGAACGATCAGCGCGAAACCGGCGATCTTCGGCGCGCTGCTCACAAAGAGCGTCACTGCACTCGGGGCACCGTGATAAACATCAGGCACCCACATGTGGAAGGGCACGACGCCGAGCTCGAAGCCCAGTCCCGCAACGACGAATACCAGCCCGAAAATCAGGACAATGCCGATCACCGAGCCTTCGGAAATGATCCGCGCAAGCTCCGTCACGTTGAGTGTTCCGGTTGCTCCGTACACCATGGACATTCCGTACAGCAGCATTCCGGACGCGAGCGCACCCAGCACGAAGAACTTCATCGCGGCCTCTGTCGCTACCGGCGAATCGCGCTGCAGCGCGACCATCGAATAGAGCGACAGCATCATGAGCTCGAGTCCGATGTACAGCACGAGCAGGTGATTGCCGGAGATCATCACCATCATGCCGAGGGTTGCGAACAGCGTCAGCGCGAAAAACTCGCCGCGGAACATGCCGCGCGCCGAAATGTACGGCCGTGAGTACACCAGCACCGCCATCGTCGAAAGGCAAACCAGAAGCTTCAGGACGTCAGCCATGAGATCGTCGACGAACATCTGGCTGAACGTGTAGATCGGCTCGCGCGTCGCCGTGATCCACGTGATCACTACCGTGCCTGCGAGCGCCGCCTGGGTAAGCGCATAGGTCACGATGCGGTTTTCGTCTTTCACGAAAAGATCCGCCACGAGAATGATGCACGCCGCCCCGAGGAGGAAGAGCTCGGGATAGGCGGGCCACAGAGGCTGGATGAACTCCATTATTCGCTAATCCTGGTGAAGCACGCGCATACGGGTCGGCTTACGGCTCATGGCGCGGGAAGCTTGCTTTGCTGCACCTGCCCGATGAGCTCGTCCACGGAAGAGTGCAGCAGATCGGCAAACGGTGCTGGATGGATACCCATCCAGAGCACGAATACGGCGAGCAATGCGAGCACCAGGAATTCACGCAGGTTGATGTCCTGCAGGTGCGCCACACGTTCGTTCGCGACTGGCCCGAAAATCACGCGCTTATACATCCACAAGGTATACGCCGCACCGAAGATGAGCGTCGTGGCGGCGGCAAAGGCGTACCAGAAGTTTGCTTTGACGGCGCCCATGATGACCATGAATTCACCGACGAACCCGCTGGTACCGGGCAGCCCGGCGTTTGCCATCGCAAACAGCATGAAGAATGCAGCGAACACCGGCATGCGGTTTACGACGCCGCCGTAGTCGGAGATCTGCCTTGAATGCAGCCGGTCGTACAGCACGCCGACGCAAAGAAACAGCGCGCCCGAGATGAAACCATGCGACACCATCTGGATGACGGCGCCCTCGATGCCCTGCTGGTTGAACACGAAAAGCCCCAGCGTTACGAAGCCCATGTGCGAGATGGACGAATAGGCGATGAGCTTCTTCATGTCCGACTGAACCAGCGCGACGAGGCCGATATATACGACGGCAACCAGCGAGAGCGCGATCATGAATCCGGCGAGCTCGTGGCTCGCGTCCGGTGCAATCGGCATCGACAGGCGCAAAAACCCATAGCCGCCGAGTTTCAGCATGATTGCAGCGAGCACCACTGAACCGCCCGTTGGCGCCTCCACGTGCGCGTCCGGCAGCCATGTGTGGACGGGCCACATCGGAACCTTTACCGCAAACGCCGCGAAGAAGGCCAGGAAGATGAGGATCTGCGCTTCACGCGTGAGCGGAAGGTCGTACCAGACGGGGAGCGCGAAGCTGCCGCCCGACGCGTTATACAGATAGATGAGCGCGATGAGCGCGAGCAGCGAGCCGAGAAGCGTATAGAGGAAGAACTTCACAGCGGCATAGACGCGGTTCGGGCCGCCCCAGATGCCGATGATCACGAACATCGGGATCAGCGTTGCTTCGAAGAAAACGTAAAAGAGGAGCCCGTCGAGTGCGGCGAACACGCCGTTCATGAAGCCCGACAGAAACAGGAACGCCGCGAAATACTGCGCGACGCGCTCCTGAATCACCTGCCAGCCCGCGAGCACGAC
>JBKJPI010000004.1:0-2708 GCA_046595235.1 Burkholderiales bacterium
GTCATGGACTACGGCATGCGCGCGGCGCCGATGAACGCCGAGCCGGGCCACGATTTCGTGACCATGATGATCCCGCATCATCAGGGCGCGATCGACATGGCGAAAGCCCTGTTGCTCTATACCAAAGATCCCGAGCTCATGAATCTCGCCCAGGGGATCATCACCGAACAGCAGAACGAGATCCGCCTGATGCAGGCGTGGCTCAAGCGCAATCACAAACCAACAGCCGACAACGCGCGGCGCGCGCCGTGAGCCCTCGCGCTTCGCGCAGTCAACCGAATCCTTCACTTCCGACAAGAGACCTGAATATGAAAAAGATTGCCCTGGCCGTTGCGCTCGCGCTCGGCACGAACGTAGCACTCGCCGACCCCAAGCCGCAGGATCGCGTCTACACCGCCGACCAGAATACCAACACGGTTTCGGTCATCAATCCGGCAACGAACACACTGCTCGGCCAGATCCGTCTGGGCAATACGCGGCCCGACGTGCTCTCGCCGCTCTACAAGGGCGAGATCAATGTTCACGGGCTCGGCTTTTCTCCCGATCACAAGACGCTGATCGCCATCTCCAATGGTTCGAACTCGGTGACATTCATCGACACGGCGACCAACAAAGTCAAAGGTATCGCCTATGTCGGGCGCTCGCCGCACGAAGGCTTCTTCACCGCGGACGGCAAGGAAGTGTGGGCGGTCGTGCGCGGCGCGAACTACATTTCGGTAATTGATCCAACGACCTTCAAAGAAACCCGCCGCATCGAGACTGCACCGGGGCCCGGGATGGTGCTGTTCCACCCGAACGGCAAACTCGCGTTCGTGGTCTCGAGCTTCACCCCACAGGTCGACGTTATCGATGTAGCTCAGAGCCGGGTCGTAAAGCGCATTCCCGTCGTGAGCCCGTTTTCACCCTTCCTGCAGTTCACCCCCGACTTCAAAGAAATCTGGATGACGCACAAGGACGTGGGCAAGGTCACGCGCATCGACACCGCAAAGCTCGAGGTGACCGGGGTAATCGAGACCGGGTTCATCACGAACCATCTGGGCTTCGTGAAGACCGCGGGCGGCACGCTCGCCTATGTGACTCTCGGCGGCGAGAATGCCGTCAAGGTCTACACCACGGACGCCGCACCCCGGCTCGTGACCACGATTCCCGTGGGCGCACTGCCGCACGGAATCTGGCCCTCCGACGACGGGTCCCGCATGTACGTAGGGCTCGAAAACGGCGATGCGGTCGATGTGATCGACACCGCGAGCAACAAAGTCGTGGCGCGCGTTCCGGTCGGCCAGGCACCGCAGGCGCTGGTGTACGTCTCGAACGCAGTGCCATCCGGGGACGGAACGGCCAATCTCTCCCCGCGCGCCAACAAGGAGTCGATCAACATCGCATTGAAGCCCGGCAGCGGTGAGGCCAGGGGCTTCGTGGTCGCTCGCAATCTCGGACTGGTCGATGCGCTCGAAGTCTTCCTCTTCAAGCTGAAGCCCGAGACGGTCTATAACGTTTATGTCGGTGGGCAGCGCGCACCGGCGGCGTCCTTTAAAACCAATCCGGCGGGCATGGCGAACGGGACTGCAATCGGGCCGATGCGCGAGGCTGTATCGTCGCTGTCGTCGCAAAAGCCGGCCGCCTCGACGATCATGGTGATGGAGGGCGACACACCCCTGGATCCTGCCAAAGCGGTGCTCACGAGCGCGCTCTGATACGGAGATGAGGATGATGAATCCGTGATCGCACTCTATCGGGGAGGACTTAAACGGAACTTAAGGTTGGAAGCCCGCGTGGAATCACGCAACGGCTCATGAGCTCACGTACCGACAGCGGCGCGTGGTTCGTTATCGGGCATACTGCGGCACTAATTTTCAGCTGCCGCCAGTTGACCCATGAAAGTATCGCGTGTCCTCAGCAGAATCGGACCGGGCCTGGTGACCGGAGCCGCAGATGATGATCCCAGCGGTGTAGCCACGTACTCGCAAGCCGGCGCTCAGCTGGGCTTGCACAGCATGTGGACCGTGGTATTCGCATGGCCGCTGCTGGTCGCGGTTCAAACGACCTGCGCGCGTATAGGGCTTGTCACCGGCAAGGGTCTCGCCGCTGCGCTCGGCGATGTTATGCCGCGCCCGCTCTTGTTCGCGCTGGTTTTAATGCTGATGGTGGCGAACACACTGAATATCGCCGCTGACCTCGCGGCGATGGGCGATGCGGTGCAACTGCTTATCGGCGGGCCACAACATTTGTATTCTCTGGGCTTTGGCCTGTTGTCGGTAGCGTTGCAGGTTCTTCTGCCGTATGAACGCTACGTTCGTGTATTGAAGTGGCTCACACTGTCGCTGTTCGCGTATGTCGGGGTCGTGCTCGCGATTCCAGTGCCGTGGGGAACCGTCGTCAAGGACACCCTGCTGCCGACGATCTCCTTCTCCCCCGCATACGTATCCACCGTGGTGGCGATTTTCGGCACCACCATCAGCCCATACCTCTTCTTCTGGCAGGCTTCTCAGGAGCTGGAAGAGCGTCGCACCGCACGTCTTCAATCACCTTCGGCCGAGGAATTGCGCGCGCAACTGCGCCATGTGCGCAACGATACTGCCTTAGGGATGGGTATCTCGTGCGGCATCGCTTTTTTCATCATGCTGACGACGGCACTGACGCTGAACGCTCACGGGACGACGAATATCGAAACGTCCGCACAGGCAGCCGAAGCGCTGCGACCGATCGTG
>JBKJPI010000113.1:0-3322 GCA_046595235.1 Burkholderiales bacterium
GCCTCGCGCACGCGCGATTCGAGCTCGGCGCTGGTGACCACAAGTCGTGTGTCCGAATGCTCGAGCACGTACGCAAGCTGCGCGCGTTGAGACAAAAGATTGAGCGGCGCGACGGTGAAGCCGCCATACATGACCCCGAGCAGAAAGCGTGCAGTCTGATAACCGTTGTGCAGCATCAGCGCGACCTTGTCGCCCTTGCGGAGCCCGCGCCTGAGCAGAAAGGCAGTGAGCGCCCGCGACGATCGCTGCAGCTGCCTGTACGTCATTGAAGCGCCCGTTTCGGGCGCAATCAGGAACGTCGCGTCCGGTTGTTCCTCGGCACGCGCGTCGATGTAATGACGAATGGTTCTCACGGAGGTAGGCCAGCGGCGAGGCCGCACGTCCGGTCGGGTTCTGCGCGGACCCTGCGGCGTTTGGGGCTCAATTTCTGATGTTGTGCTTCATCCAGTAGTCGCCGAACACGTCTTCCAGCGTGGGCTCGCACGGCGCAATCGGCCGCACGATACGCGTGATGTTCATGAAGTGCCGGTAGTTGAGGTTGTCCGAGAAGCTGTTCCCGCCCCATGTTCCACAGCCCATCGTCAGCGAAAAGGGTAAACCATTGTCGAAGCTGCCGCCATTTGCGATCGCATGCGCCTGATTGACGATCACGCGGCAGACCGTCATCTCGTGTCCAAGCCTGTTGATGTGCGCGTCGGTCTGTGTGTGGATCCCGCACGAGTGACCATTGCCCATGTAATCGTAAATCGCGCGCATCAGACCGAACGCGCCATCGAAGTCTCGCGCGCGATAGACCGTGAGAACCGGCGAAAGCTTTTCACCCGAAAAGGGGTGTGACTTCCCGGTGCCCGTCTCCTCGACCATGAGGCATTTCGCAGCGGTTACCTCCGGCCGGGCAAGCCCCGCCAGCTCGCAGATGCGTGACACCGGCTGCGCGGTCACTGCCGGTGAAAGCCTGCCGCCTGGGAACATCGCTTTTTCAAGCACCGCTTTTTCACCGGGGCTGAGCATCGCCGCTCCCTCCCGTTCGAGCGCACGAACGGTTCGGTCGTACACCGCATCGAGGATGATCACGCTGTTTTCGGAGGAGCAGCTCGTCGCGTTGTCGAAGATTTTGGAGCGGATGATCTTCGCCGCCGCAGCTTCACAGTCGCCGCTGTCGTCAACGATCACCGCAACGTTGCCCGCGCCCACGCCCAGGGCGGGCGTTCCGCTCGAATAGCCGGCTTTGACATTGCTCTGCGAGCCCGTCACGACGACGAGATCCGCCTGCTTCATGAGCTCCGAAGAGAGCTCCTTTGTGATCGGCTCAGGAAGAATCTGTACGAGGTTTTCGGGCGCGCCGACACGTGCGAGCTCTTGTGCCATGTATTCGAGCAGCTTTGCCGAGGTCGAGTAGCCTTTCGGCGACGGCGACAGGACGATTGCGTTGCCGCATTTGAGCGCGTTGATGATGTTGTTGGCGGGTGTTGCCCCGGGATTCGTGGAAGGCACTACCGCGGCGACAACTCCGACGGGGCGTGCGATCTCGATTACCCCCTCAGCGCGATGTTCTGTAATGACGCCCGTTGACACGGCGCCTTGCAGATCACGCAGGAGACCGAGCGTCTTGCGATGGTTCTTGTCTATCTTGTCCGCTACGTTGCCGAGGCCCGTATCCCGAACCGCGATCTCTGCGAGCGTCCGGTTTCGCCCAGGTTCCATGATTGCCCAACCCGCGGCGGCAACGACTTCGTCGAGTTGCGCCTGGCTGTATTGTGCAAAACTTGCCTGTGCCGCACGCGCATGTGCGATGAGTTCCTGGACCGCGCGTTCTGCGCTCGACGATTCACGACGAGTTTCCGGGGTGACACTCATAAGAATCCTTAGTGAGGCGCTTGAGGCTCGGCACGTGCGTTGAGCTTATGATACTGCGCGTGACGCACAAGCCTCCGCCACCGCGTTTGCCGCCTTCGCCGCGCCCCAACGCTCCGCTGCGGTCTGGCGGCGGGAAAGTGCTACACTCCGCGCCGTTACGGGCCCGCCACAGGCAGTTTATGAAATGGAAGGTAAGAAGCACGTCTCATTCGGCGGAAGGCTCGTCTTCGTTGGTTTCGGCTCGGTCGGGCAGGGCTCACTGCCGCTCCTGCTTCGCCATATCGATATACCTTACGATCGCATTTCAATCGTCACCGGTGACGAGCGCGGTCGCGCGGAAGCCCAGCACTTCGGAATAAAGTTTCAGGTCACACCGCTCACGCGCGAGAATTACCGCGCCGTTCTCGAGCCTCTCATCCGCAGGGGCGACTTTCTTCTTAATCTTTCCGTCGACGTCTCCAGCGTAGCGCTCATCGAGCTGTGCTATGAGAAAGGCGCGATGTATCTCGACACCTGCATCGAGCCGTGGCTTGGCGGCTACACCGATCAGAGCGTGTCACCCTCGCACCGCTCCAATTACGGCCTGCGCGAGGCTGTCCTCAAACTTCGCGCAAACCATCGCGAAGGCCCTACGGTTCTGCCGATGCACGGTGCAAACCCGGGGCTCATCTCTCACTGGGTGAAGCAGGCGATGGTGAACCTTGCCAGCGACATCGAAGGCCGGGCCGAGGTTCCCAAATCGCGGAACGGCTGGGCGCAGCTCGCAATGGGGCTCGGCATCAAGGCAATTCATTGTGCCGAGCGTGACACGCAGGTGGCGACGCCTTCGAAGCGGCGCTTCGAATTCGTCAACACGTGGTCGGTCGACGGCTTTATCGGTGAAGGCTCGCAGCCCTGCGAGCTCGGATGGGGCTCGCACGAAAAGCACTTTCCACCGGACGGGAAAGAGCACGAGTTCGGCTGCAAGGCCGCGATCTATCTCACGCGGCCGGGTGCATCGGTCAAGGTCCGCTCGTGGACGCCGAGCGAGGGCCAGTTCCACGGGCTTCTGATCACGCACGGCGAAGCCATCTCCATCTCGGACTACTACACGGTGCGCGAAGGCGGACGCGTGGCTTATCGTCCGACCTGCCACTACGCATACCATCCGTGCGATGACACTGTTCTCTCAGTGCACGAGCTCGCAGGCAAAGGCTGGATCGGCCAGGAGCAGCGGCGCGTTCTCATGGACGAGATCTTCGATGGTCAGGACGAGCTCGGCGCGCTTCTCATGGGGCATGAGCGAGGCGCGTACTGGTTCGGCTCGCGCATTTCGGTCCATGCAGCGCGGAAACTCGCGCCTTATAACAACGCCACCAGTATTCAGGTGGCTGCCGGTGTAATGGGTGGGGTGGTGTGGGCGATGGAAAATCCGCGGGCTGGCATCATCGATCCGGACGACGTCGACTTCGAGCGCGTGCTGGAA
>JBKJPI010000265.1:0-5592 GCA_046595235.1 Burkholderiales bacterium
GGCACCGCATACATGTGGAATAGGGTGGAGAGCAGGCTCCTCGCGCCATGACGACATTGTGATGACAGCGGAGGTGATCGAGGCGCGCGGATGCGCCACTCAACCAGAAAACGACGCGACACGCACCGGAGGTTCGTCAAGTGAAACCGCTCAACATGCTTTTTATCATGTCCGATCAGCACAGCCGCAAGGTCGCCGGCTGCTACGGCAATCCGCTTGCAAAGACCCCGGTCATCGACGGCCTGGCTGCTTCCGGTACTTTGTTCCTCAATGCGTACTCCCCTTCGCCCATCTGCGTCCCGGCTCGCGCGGGGTTGGCCACGGGAAGGCAGGTCCACGAGACGCGGTGCTGGGACAACGCCTCACCCTACGTCGGACAGGTGCCAAGCTTCGGCCACCGTCTGCAGAAGAGCGGCGTTCGCGTCGAGTCGATCGGAAAGCTCCATTACCGCAATGAAAGCGACGATACCGGCTTCGATCGTCAGATCATTCCTCTGCATGTCGTCAACGGCATCGGCGACGTCATGGGATCGGTCAAAGATCCGATGCCGGTGCGGCTCAAGGCGCGCAACATCGTCAACAAGATCGGCCCCGGAGACTCGACGTACACCCGGTATGACCTGCAGATCGCGGATCTCGCGTGCGACTGGCTGGCGACCGAAGGAACGAAGCGCACTGACAAGCCGTGGATGCTTTTTGTGTCCTTCGTCGCGCCTCATCCGCCCTGGCTCGTGCCGCAGGCCTACCTCGATCGCTTCGAGGGCGTCGAACTGCCCCAACCAAAACCGCTGTCCGCCGAGCAGGATCACCCCTGGATGGAGGCGCGGCGCGCGTCGATGCTGATCGACCCGTTTTTTACGGACGAAACCCGGCGCCTTGCGATCTGGTCGTATTACGCGCGAACGGCCTTTCTCGACGACGCCGTAGGCCGCGTCCTCGACGCGCTGACGGGTGCAGGGCTGGCGGACGCCACCCGCGTCGTTTACACCAGTGATCATGGCGAAGACCTGGGGTCGCGCGCGTTATGGGGCAAGGGAACGCTGACGGAGGAAGCAGGAGGAATCCCGCTCATCGTGTCGGGACCCGACGTTCCGCGCGGCAAGAAGGTGAGCGCGCCGGTCTCCCTGATGGATGTTTTTCCCAGCGTGCTCGATTGCTGCGGCGTAGCACCCGACACCGCCGACCTCGATCTGCCGGGGAAATCACTTTTCCAGATGGCCATCGAGCCCGATGATCCGCAACGCCCGTTGATGACGCAGTATCACGCAGCGGGCGCGGCGAGCGGCGCCTTCATGCTGCGGCGGGGCAACCTCAAATACCTGTACTACGTCGGCTTCCGGCCGCAGCTCTATGACCTGGCGCGTGACCCCGAAGAACTGCGCGACGTAAGCGCCGATCCTGAATATCGGGATGCGTTGAACCGAATGGCGAGTGAGCTTCGCGGCATGATCGATCCGGAAGCGATCGATGCGCAGGCAAAGGCCGACCAGCGCGCGATCGTCGAGCGCAACGGCGGTCCTGAGGCGGTGGTGAAAAAAGGAACCTACGGGTACACGCCGGCGCCGGGCGAGCAGGCGGAGTATCAGTGAGCGGTGCGCGATCTAAAGTGATGACATGCGTGTGGCCCGCGCTGTTTTTCCTCGCGCTTGCGTCGGGGACCGCACCGGTCACAGGGGCGGATGCGCAGGTCTATCCGACCAAGCCTGTCCGCTTGATTGTTCCGACCCCGCCATCCGGTACCACCGATGGGCTGGCCCGCTGGCTCGCGCGCGGACTCACCGAGATGTGGGGGCAGCAGGTCATTGTCGATAACCGCGCGGGCGGGCACGGCATCATCGCCATGGAACTGCTTGCCAATGCGCCGTCCGATGGGCACACCTTGCTTGTAGGCAATATCGGCGTGATCGCCATCAATGCGGCGCTCTACGCGAAATTGCCGTACGACACCCTGCGGGATTTCACGCCGGTTTCGCTCACCACCAAGCAGCCGTTCCTGCTGGGGATCAACGCGAGCCTGCCGGCGAAGGACCTGCGAGAATTCATCCAGCTCGTGAAAAGCAAACCCGGGCAGATGAGCTTCGGCTCGTCCGGAAACGGCAGCGGCACCCATGTTTCGATGGAGATGCTCAAGCAGAAAGTCGGCATGGACATCGTTCACGTGCCGTACAAAGGGTTCGGGATCATGGTCAATGATCTGACCGCCGGACAGGTCCAGGCGTGCATCGTCGGGGTGTCCGCCTTGCTCCCTCACGTCAGGAGCGGCAAGGTGCGTGGGCTCGCCGTGTCGCACGGCAAACGGCTGCCGATTGCCGCAGAGATACCTACATTTTCAGAAGCCGGGGTGGCGGAATTCGAGGTGTCCCAGTGGCAGGGACTGATGGCTTCCGCGAAGGTTGCGCCTCAAATCGTGGCGAAAGTCTACGGCGATGCGACGCGTGTGTTGCGCACCGCGGAAACGCGGGAGCGCATGACGCGAGAGGGTGTCGAGGTCGTTGCTTCCAGCCCACAGGAATTCGACGCGTTCATCCGGGCCGAGATCGAACGCTGGCGCAGGGTCGTCAGGCAGGCGAACATCCGGATCGACTGAAGGAAGCCCGGCGTCGGGCAAGACGTCGTTGCGGTAAAGTTTGGTCACGTTTTCGAGAGTGCAACATCACCGTCAGGAGGGATGATGAAAAGCAATGAAGCCGGACCCGGGGTTAGAGTTCTAAGCGAGCGGCCAAGTCTGGACCAGCCCGAATTGCCGAAAGGCACGTATGAGTTCGTGATGGAAACCGAGGTCGAGTCGCTGGAGAAAATGCACAAGGTTGCCCGGCATCGAAAGTTCGAGATTCACGTCGACGAGCCTGCGCATCTCAAGGGCGACGACAACCATCCGCAACCCCTGATTTATGTCGCCGCCGGCCTCGGCGCTTGACTGCTCACCCAGGTGTCGCGGTACGCGACCATGACGAAGACACGGATCGAGAAGGCAAGAGTGCGGGTCGTTATTCAGTGGTATCTGAAAGGGTCTGTGCTCAAGGGCACGGTTGAGAGCGGCTGCACTGAAGTCCAGACTCACCTCGAAGTCGAGTCGAACGATGATCCCGAAAAGATTCGGCACGTTGTCAGATGCTCGAAGCAGGGGTGTTTCGCGGAGCAGATGGTGGTGAAGCCGGTGCCTTTGGTGAGCACCATGAAAATCAATGGGGTCGACTTCGCGCTCTAGATAAAAAAGGAAGAGCCTGCCGACATCGGCGAGAAGCATCTGGCAAAAAAGGGCTGGAGCGCAGGCAAACACGCGGGCCAATGAGAGGCGCGATGCGGATCAAATGGTATTTTGCCGTTGCGGCGATGTTTCCGGGTGCCGTCGTCGGACCCGGTGCACAAGCATATGCACAGTCGAGCGCGACACCGACCTATCCAACAAAACCCGTGCGCATCGTCGTACCGTTCCCGCCGGGCGGCCCCACAGACTACATCGCCCGTGTGCTCGCGCAGAAGCTGACGGAGAGTTGGGGCCAGACAGTTGTCGTCGACAACCGCGCCGGCGCTGGCGGAAACATCGGCACCGAGACGGTCGCGAAGTCCACAGCCGACGGTTACACGCTGCTGGTCACCACGACATCGATGGTCGTCAATCAGAATCTGTTTTCACGGCCCGGCTACGATGCCATCAGGGATTTCGCACCCATAACCAACGCCGCGAACTCGCCGATACTGTTTTTCGCGCATCCGGCGTTTCCAGGTAAGACCATGCGCGACGTGATCCAGCTCGGCAAGGGAAAGTCTCTGAATTTTGCTTCCGCGGGGAACGGAACCACTGCGCATCTCGCGGGTGAGATATTGCGCACGGCCCATGGTGTGCCGTTGCACCATGTTCCCTACAAAGGCGCCGGCCCTGCGCTCAATGATGTGCTCGGTGGTCAGGTGCAGATCGGATCGACCGCGTTGCCCCCGCCGGTGCCTCACGTGCGTGCCGGTGTACTGAAAGGGCTGGGTGTCACCAGTCCGAAGCGTTCCACGGCGCTGCCCGACGTGCCGACCGTTGCCGAATCGGGCTTTCCCGGTTACGTCGTGGATAACATGGTGGGTGTGCTCGTCAGGGCCGGGACCCCGCGGGCGGTTGTCGTTAAGCTGAATGCGGATATCGCGCGCATTCTCAATCTGCCTGACGTTCGCGAGCGCCTTTCAGGCGTCGGCTTCGATCCGGTGGGAAACCCGCCCGCAGAATTTGGCGCGTATCTCAGCTCTGAAATGACCAAATGGGCCAAAGTCATCAAGGACTCTGGTGCCAGGGTGGATTAGTGTGGTGTCCTGTCTGGCGACCCAAACGAAAAATTTCTAATCGTTATTGTTTTTCGATTCCGGCGCGCTTGATGATGCGCGTCTGCAACGCGATGTCGTCTTCGATGAACTTCGCGAATTCCGCGGGCGATGATCCGACGCCTACGAGGCCGAGCTCTTCGAGCTTTGCCTTCGTATCCGGCGTTGCGATGGCTTTGCGGATTTCTGCATGGATGCGATTCACACGGGGCGCCGGAGTCCTCGCAGGGAACCAGAGCCCATACATGCCCGTCATGATCACGTCGGGATAGCCGAGCTCCTTGAAGGTTGGAAGGTCCGGCAGCACGGGTGTGCGCTCCGGGCCAGTCAGCGCGAGAGCACGCACGCGGCCGTCTTTGATGAACGGCTGCACGAAAACGGTCGAGACAAAGGTCATCTCGATCTGACGTCCCAATACGTCGGTGAGCGCGGGGCCGCTACCCTTGTAGGGGACGTGCTGAATCTGCGTCCCTGCGCTTGCATTGAAGAGCTCGGCCACGAGGTGCGTAATGTTGCCGGCGCCGCTCGATCCGTAGCTCAGTTTGCCGGGACGGTTCTTCGCCAGCGCGACGAGCTCCTTCAGCGACTGCGCCTGAACGCCCGGGTGAATCGCAAGGACGAGGCCGTAGGAGCGCGCGACCTGGGTGATCGGCGCGAAGTCGCGGAGGCCGTCGTACGGCAGTTTCTTGTAGAGCACGACATTGCCCATGAACGAGCCGGTCGTGATCAGCATCGTATGACCGTCCGGCGGCGCTTTGGCGACGGTGTCGATGCCGACGATACCGTTCGCTCCGGGGCGGTTGTCGACGATCACGTTATGCCCGAAGCCGGCTGCAAGGCGATCGGCGATGAGGCGCGCCATAATATCGAGCGTGCTGCCTGCGGTGAACGGCGCGATGAGACGGATGTGGCGGTTCGGGTAGACGGGGTCCGCAGTGCGCTCTGCAGCACAGGTCAATGACGCTGCGGCGAGCGCCAGTACGAAACCGATCGTTCGTGCAATCTGCCTGGTGTTCATACTGCGACTCCGCTGTTGCAAGATCGGCCGTACGCCTGACGATCGGCGCAGCGCGAACGAGGTGAAGCGCCCTCACCCCGTGTGCTGCTTCAGCGTTTTACAGCGACCGCACCATCACCTTGCGCCACTTGATCGGGCCGCTCGCGCCGCCACCGAACTGAAGCGAAAGTGGGCCGGACGCAAACTGGCTGTTATTGATGTTCACCGTCTCGACGCCATTCATGACGACGATCAGGTTGGGACCTTTGGCCGTGATCAGGAACGTATTC
>JBKJPI010000358.1:0-8419 GCA_046595235.1 Burkholderiales bacterium
GCGCTTTACGGGCAGGGCCTGAGCTCGAACTATCAGAAGCAGGGCATCGCGCTGAGCAAGCACTTCAAAACATAGCTCGGCCGAAAGTGAAAATCTACTTTCGGCCGGAACGGCAAGTTAGACACACGGCTTGGGGCGGCCCGGCGCCCAACGCACGTCCGAAAGTGCAAACCTACTTTCGGCCGAACGGCAAGTTAGCACCGAGGCTTGGGGCGGCCCGGCGCCTCGGTGCGGAAAGGCAACGAAGAAACCAGTGGCAGACATACTGGTAGGTGTTTCGTAGCAGTTTCAAGCTGAATCGTCTGGCTTCGCCAGCGATTCAGTTCAAATATTAGTCGGCGCAAAGTAGGGGTGCACTTTGCGACGGTAAAAGGGATGAGGGATGAGGCCGCTGATCGACGCGAGCCTCAGGCGCATTGCTGCATGATCCAGCGGCAGGCAGACATCAGCTTCCGGTCGTCATTACGAGGCGCGACGAACTGCGCCCCGACCGGCAGTCCGTTCGGGCCGCTGAAGAGCGGTAATGTCACGGCAGGCACGTGCATTGTCGTCCAGATGGCGCAGAACGATGCATTGCCCGTCGAATTGAGACCCACCGGCGCCTCTCCCGACGCTGCAGGCACGAGCAGGATGTCGCAGCCCTCAAACACCGCCGCAAGCCTGGCGCGGCATGCTTCCGCGAAACTGCGCGCGTCCCGGTATTGCTCGAACGAGCACGACAAGCCGTGCTTCAGTCGATTGTTCCGGAGCGTCTCGCTGATCTCGTTCCAATGGTTCTGGATTTCCCAGGTGAAGTTGCGCGAGAACTCGAAGCTCGAGATCCACTGATGCGCCTCTTCGATTCGCGAGAAGTCCTGGGGCAGCGCAACATCCTTCACCACCGCGCCCGCTGCGCTGAGCCGCCGGGCAAGACCTTCCAGCGACGCTTTGGTGGAGGGGTCGCACTCATCCCACATCGGTGTGCGGCAGAAGCCCACCCGCGGCGCTTGCGCTTCGGGGAGCGGGTCGGATTCGATACCCAACAACACGTCACGATAGAGCGCGATGTCATCCACGGATCGTGCGATGAGCCCGAGCGTGTCGAGCGAGCCTGCCGCCTCCTTCACGCCAACGCAGCGCAGATCGCCCCACGACGGGCGGTAACCGACGCACCCGCAGAAAGCCGCCGGCCGGATCGTCGACGCAGTCGTTTGTGTGCCGATCGCCAGCGGCACCATGAAATCGCCGACAGCGGCGGCCGAGCCGCTCGACGAACCGCCGGGTGTGCGCAGTGGATCGAACGGATTCCTGGTCTTGCCCGGATGACGATTCGCGAACTCGGTCGTCACCGTTTTCCCCATGATCATGCCGCCCGCTTTGCGAGTCAGCGCGACGCATGCAGCGTCGCTGGCCGGCCGGTGGCCCGCGTAAATCGGCGAGCCGTACTCGGTCGGCATGTCATGCGTGTCGATGATGTCCTTCATGCCCACCGGCACACCATGAAGCTGTCCTCGGGCCCCGCTACTATCGAGCGCGCGCGCCTGCCTCAGGACGAGGTCGGCATCAAGGAACTGCCACGCCTCAACCGCGGAGTCACGCTCGGCAATGCGCTCGAGACATGCGCGTGCGACCGCTTCGCATGTGGTTTTTCCCGCGCCGACCGCCTTGACGATCTCGGTCGCTGTAAGCTCGTTCAGTCGTTTCAAAATTGATGTCCAAGAAATGGATCGCGCTTGCTGTGAACGCCGCGAAGCAAATGCCTCAACCGCGGTACTGCGGCTCGGGCTGGCTGAAGAACGAATGCAGGATGTGATAGACCGTAAGGTAATTGATCTGCTGAAAGCTCGCGTGTGAAATCCCCGCCATGACCGTGAACTGCTTGTCGGCGTTCGGCAGGCGTTTGAAGAACTCGACCAGATCATCGAATCCTGCAATGCCGTCGAACTCGCCGCGCATGATGATCGTGGGCGCCGGGATCTTTTGCGGATCGACGACGGGAAGCTTCGAGCACATGTCGACATATGTGCCGGTCGGCACAGAGTCGTCGAGAGCGAGGATCGCGTCGGCGAAAGCTTCAACAACTTTCTCCTCGGCGCAGCCCGGATGATCGCGGTTGAAAATCGAATGCACGAAAGCGCGGTCGATTGGACGCCGATTTACTTTTTTGAAGTCTTCTAGCTTTTTGCTGCGCTCCGCGAGCGTCGGGCTGCCTTCGCCCGTCCATACGAATGCATCGAGCGCAAGCCGGCCAATACGCTCGGGGTGACGCTCTGCAAAAAGCGCGGCGCGCAAGGCGCCCGAGGAGATCCCGTAGGCGTGAAACTTCCTGATGCCGCGCGTCTTCATGATGTACTCGGACGCCGCTGCAATGTCATCGACGCCGTTCGAGATATCGAAGTTGATGTCGCGGTGCTTGTCCGAACGACCGTAGCCTTCCATGTCGAGGCACCAGGTGTTGAAGCCGCGTTGCGCGAACCAGTCCATCGCTGACGAGTCCGGACGCCCCGCTACTTTCAAATCGAAGGTTGGCTGCGATGCCATCGACGAGCCGTGCACGAAAAGTACCGTGGGCCGGGACGAATCCGGCTTGCCTACGAACTTCTCCCACAGGAAAAGCTTGATGTCTCCCTTGCGGGTCCAGTGTTCCTGTCCGGTAACATTCTCACGTGCCTGGTTCATGACGCCTCTTGGGACGGTGATTGGGATCTGAAAGAAAACATTTTATACTCATAGACCCTCTGCCCCACCTCAACGCTGCTCAATCACAATGTCCCCCAGGTACTCAACGCAATTTGAAAGCGTGCGCGAAAAAGTCACTGCTGAAGAATGGCAGGCGCGCGTCGACCTGGCCGCGTGCTATCGACTCATGGATCGCTTCAACATGACCGATCTCATCTACAACCACATCACGCTGCGTATTCCCGGCACAGAGTCCCTGCTCATCAACCTGTACGGGATGCTCTACAGGGAAATTACCGCGTCGAGCCTGGTCAAGATCGATGTCGAAGGCGAGGTCATCTGGAAGCCCGACACCGACTATGGGACCAACAAGTCGGGCTATGTGATTCACGGTGCGATTCACAAGGCACGTCCGGAAGTGAAAGCGATCATTCACAGCCATACACGCGCCGGCATTGCAGTGTCCTCGATGAAGTGCGGCCTCTTGCCGATGAGCCAGACCTCGATGCGCTTCGTCGGCCACATCGGATATCACGACTACGAAGGGCCGGCGGTGGACCTCGACGAGCGCGAGCGCCTCGTGCGTGATCTCGCGGGCCACGGCGCGATGATCCTGCGCAACCATGGGCTCCTAACGTGCGGGCCGAGCGTCGCGCAGGCTTTCAATACGATGTACAACCTCGAGCTCTCGTGCCGCAGTCAGGTCGATGCGATGGCAGCGCGCACGGAGCTCACCCTGCCGCCGCCGGAAGTGCTCGCCCATACTTCGAACATGTATCAGCCGGGGACGCGCCGTCCTTACGGCGAGCTCGAGTGGCACGCGATGCGCCGTCTCCTCGACGCCGAACCCGCGAACGGCTTCCCACCCTACTGGCATTGACCGCGGCAAAAAACATGCGGGCAGCGCCCGCAGCCGCAACTAATAGACCGCTCGGGGCCGGAAGTAGCTGTCCCGATCGCGGGACTTGACGGTGTAGGCCTGGACCTGATTGCCTTTCAGCACGTCCAGCGGCACGTCGACTCCGGCATTGCCGCTCGCCCAGAGCTTATTGTAGAAATCCGCCTGGCCCTGGAATGGTTTTCCGCCGATGCCGACGATGATGTCGCCGGTCGTGAGGCCGGCGTCTTCCGCCGGCCCGTCAGGCGACACGCGCGTGACGATCAGGTTGCCTTGCACTTCCTGAGTGTTCACGCCGAGCCATGGACGCGGCTTCGCAGTGAGCTTGCCGTTGGCAATCATGTCGCCCAGCACCGGCTTCACCACATCGATCGGCACGAACATGTTTCCCGGGATGTTCGCGCGAGTGCCCATCGCATCCGCGACGACCAGCGAGCCGATCCCAAGCAGTTTTCCATCGCTCGAAAGGAGTGCCGCGCCCTGCCAGTTCACTGTTGCCGGAGCGGTATAGATGGCTTCGTCGAGAAGGTATTCCCAGTAGCCGACGAACTGCCGCTTCGACACCACGTAAGCGGGCGCGACGCCGTCGAAGCCGACAATCAGCACAATCTCGCGCTCAGAGACCGCGGCGGATTCACCCATGTCGACCGGCTTGATCGGAAGCGGTGTAAGCGCTTTAAGAAGACTCATCCCGGTGCTGGGATCGGACCCGACGACCGTCGCCGGAAACACTTTGCCGTCGGCCGTGGAAAGCTCCACTTTGTCGGCCTCGGTCACCAGATAGCCGATTGTAAGAACGAGGCCGTTGGAATCGATAACCACCCCGGTGCCTTCGCGCTGGGCGCCGAGAGAGGCGCTGCTGCGCGCGTCGCGGACAGCCTGACTCTTGACCTTCACGACCGAGAGGGCGTCCACAGTCAACTCGACCTGACCCGCGCCCGGCGGGAGCCTGGGCTCGCCAGCGATCGCGGGCATGCAGGCGATCAGCACCGCGCAGAGCGCGAATCTTCCGACCCGGCGCGGACTCGCGAAAGCACCCGCAACCCCCGACAACATTCTGGAACCCATGACGGCTACTCCGTTTGGAAATCTTGCAGGAAACACCCGACGGACCACTCTACGACCTATGCTACGACGATTCCGGAGCGCTGATAAGGCACAGCACCACAACATTTGGCCAGCAGCATCGCGCGCGTGCTGCAATATCGTCGCGCTACAATGCCGCGCGGCGAGGAATCAGCAAATGATATGCCCTGCTCGCATTCGCAGGACTTGAACGAAGGAGACGATCGTGGAACTCGGACTTAAGGCAAAAGTAGCCGTGGTAACGGGCGGCACACAAGGCATTGGAAGAGCAACGGCGATGCGCCTCGCTCAGGAAGGTGCGCACGTCGCAATCTGCGCGCGGACCCGCGAAGCTGTAGACAAGACGGTCGCGGAAATCCAGAAGCATGGTGCCCAAGTGCTCGGCATGGCGGCGGACATGAGCAAAGCCGATGACATCGAAAAGTTCATGAAAGCAGTCGTCGATCGCTTTGGACGGATCGACATTCTGGTGAACAACGCGGGTACTTCGAAGCGCGGCGCGTTTCTCGAGCTCACCGACGAAGATTGGGCCTCCGACATCGAGCTCAAGGTGTTCGGTGCCATTCGGTGTACACGCCTCGCCGTTCCGCATATGAAAAAGAACGGCGGCGGACGCATTGTCAACATCACGATCTCGAGCGCAAAGCAGCCGGGGGCGGAATCCTATCCGACGAGTGTCTCCCGCGCGGCAGGCCTTGCGATCACGAAGGCGCTGTCGAAGGAGTTTGCGGCGGACAACATCCTTGTGAACACCGTTTGCATCGGAAAAATAAAGTCCGGCCAGCACGAGCGTCGGTACACGCGAGAGGGCCAGAGCGCCGAAGATTATTACGCGGCGGCCGCAAAAGAGATTCCGATGAAGCGCGTTGGCGAAGCTGAAGAGGTTGCGAACGTAATCACGTTCCTCGTCTCCGATGCAGCGAGCTACGTGACAGGCAGCAGCATCAATCTCGATGGCGGTATTTCGGGCGTGCTATGAAGCTTCGTTTTACAGCACGCTACGCTCGGCTCGCCGGTAACGACTCGGAAGGAAACCTGGGTTTCCCTCCGAGACCTCCTTTCCTTGCCTTGCTCGCGGTGCTCGCGGCAGTGAGCGGCGCCGGCGTCTCTTCGGTGGCCCTTGCACAAAGCTACCCGGCGAAGCCTGTGCGCTTCATCGTGCCCTTTCCGCCGGGCGGCGGGAACGACACGATTGCACGCCTCGTCGCGCAGAAACTCTCGAGCGCGCTTGGCCAGCAGGTCATCGTGGATAACCGTCCCGGTGCGGGCGGCACCATCGGCGCGGAAGCGGCTGCGCGTGCACCCGCGGACGGGCACGCAATGTTTCTCGCAGGTGTCGCCACGCATGGCATCAACCCCAACCTGCGCAAGAAGCTTCCCTACGATGCGCTGAAGGACTTCGACGCGGTGAGCCTCATCGCATCCGCGCCGCTGCTCGTCGTCGTTCATCCATCTCTCCCCGTGAAAACGGTGAAAGACCTCATCGCCGTCGCCAACGCACGGCCCGGCCAGATCAACTACGCCTCGAACGGCGCTGGCGCCTCGTCGCACCTTGGCGTCGAGCTCTTCAACATGATGAGCGGAGCGCGTATGGTTCACGTGCCTTACAAGGGTCTCGCCCCCGCGCTTACAGACCTTCTCTCCGGCGAAGTGCAGGTGATGTTCTCGAGCGCCGTGGCGATGCTGCCGCAGGTCAGGTCGGGACGGCTGCGGGCGATCGCCATGACGGGCTCCAAGCGCTCCGCGGCCATCCCGACGGTGCCGACGGTCGCCGAATCGGGCGTGCCGGGATATGAAACCGGGTCGTGGTACGGGGTTGTCGTGCCGGCGGGCGCTCCAAAGGCGGCGATAGACCGGTTGTCTCGCGAAATTCAGACGATCGTGAAATCACAGGAAATGACCTCACGCCTGAATGAGGAAGCCGTTATCCCCGTCGGCAGCACGCCCGACGCGTTCGACAAGCATATCCGCGCGGAGCTCTCTCGCTGGGCAAAAGTCATAAAGGCCGCGAAGCTCGAGCTCGAGTAATCGATGTTAGAATCGCCGTCCCGATTTGACGCCGCACTTCAGCCGTCGAGCGGGCGCTTCGCACTCCCACGCCAGCGAAGCAGGTCTAAACTATTGAGGCAAAGCCGCTTTAGCTCAGTTGGTAGAGCAACCGCTTCGTAAGCGGTAGGTCATCTGTTCGAGTCAGATAAGCGGCACCACCCCGGCACACAACCTCCTAGGCAGCCTCGCTGCCTACGGCCGTGAAGCTATCGCAGCCGGGGTGTGGAAAACGAACAGAGGGAAACCCAAGGTTTCCCTCCGTAACCTCCGTTCCTTCGGTTTCGGCGGCCGCCAAGCGGCCGTTAGAGGTGTTGGCGGATCCAGCGGGTCAGCGTGGCATGGTCCATGGCGCCGGACTGGCGCGCGATCTCGCGGCCGTTACGAAAAATAATCAGCGTCGGAATGCCGCGGATCGCAAAGCGCGCTGCGATCGCCTGCGCTTCTTCCGTGTCGAGCTTCGCCAGACGAGCCGCAGGCTCGATTTCGGAAGCTGCCCGCTCGAAGTGCGGCGCCATCATGCGACACGGCCCGCACCACGCCGCCCAGAAATCAACGACGACGGGAAGGCTGCTCTTCTCGACGTGCGCCTGAAAATTCGCGCTCGTAAGCTCAAGCGGCTTGCCGTTGAAGAGAGGCTGCTTGCAGCGGCCGCACCGCCCGGCGGCTGCGCGCTCCGACAGCACCCGATTGACCGCTGCACATTCAGGACAGACTGCGTGCACGGGTTCACTCATTCACCGCCTCCCGGTGCCGCGAACGTGACGTTCATCGGAGCGACATTACCGCCTGTCTGCCACGCCGCACAAGCGTGACGGATCGCACAGTTGCTTTTCCGTGCCGGGCTTATCTTGCGGGCGCTACGTAACGGAGACGAGCGATGCAAGAACAGACGTCACCCGCCGATTTCTGGTGCCCGATCGAAGAAACTCGAACGACGCCGGCCGGCCGTGCGGAAGTCGACATGACAGCCGATGACTGGGCCGCGCTCTCCCGCTTCAACACCGGCGAGTGGGTATCCGACCAGCGCATCGAGCGCATGGAAGCACTCGGCCTCATCGAAAAGGTTTTCGGCCAGCCGCTACTTACAAGACTCGGCCGGATGACCGTTGGAAACGCGGCCTGAGATTCTTCACGCGGGGATGCCAGAACAGCTATCAGTGCGATCGTATGCGCACCACGACATCCACGCCTTCGACCGTCGCGCCGGGCGGGAGCTCCGGCATGCCCGATACGGTCAGGGTGGATTCGTCGATATCCGTAAGGTCTCCGGTATCCAGGTTGTACAGATGGTGATGCGCCGACATGTTCGGATCGTAGAAGATGCGGTCCGGGTCGACGATCACTTCGCGCACCAGCTTCTTCTCGACGAAAAGATTGAGCGTGTTGTAGACGGTGGCCTTCGAGGCCTGAAAAGTGCCGTCGTTCACTATGGCGAGAATGCGATCTGCGGAAAGGTGCTCCCCGCGGGAATACAGCGCATACGCAATTTCCAGCCGCTGCCGCGTAGGCGTAACGGCGTGATCGCGGAGTATCTGCGCCACATCTTCGCGGGTTTCAGGCATCGTTTTCATCGTCGCGATTCTAGTGCAGGGACTTTCGAGTGTCTAACCGACAGTGTGACATTTGCCCTCGGAAAGCACCCCTCGCAAGGCAGCACAGCGCCTGGACCCGCCATCCATTCCGGCTGCCGAGCCGCCCGTCGGAAGGTGCTCGCTGGACGGGGTGTGT
>JBKJPI010000445.1:0-6805 GCA_046595235.1 Burkholderiales bacterium
AGGCCTAGGACATCGCCCTTTCACGGCGGTAACCGCGGTTCGTATCCCCGTAGGGACGCCAATATTTATTATTGTTTTCAGATGTATGCCTCATATAAGTCCCTATCGTCTAGAGGCCTAGGACATCGCCCTTTCACGGCGGTAACCGGGGTTCGAATCCCCGTGGGGACGCCAGTAAAATCAGGTACTTAGTGTTTTAGCCGGTCCCTCACTGGCGCATAGAAACGCATATTCACGCAAGTTTTGGGCAGCATTTGGGCAGAGCCCTCTCCTTCTCGACACTGCCCCTACGCCATTGCGTCGCATTGCAGGGCGCCGTCGCGCTCGCTTACAAAGCCCTTGCAGAGCTGCGCAGCATGGTGCTGCGCCGTCGCGCGTGAGTTCAAAAACCCCATCTGCGGAAATGATCGACAACAATACTCGCGAGGTCCAAGCCCCCGATATGACGATAGTCTTTGAGTGTAAGGAGACGAGCCTTAGCCTCGGTCTCATCTATCCACCTGTACAAAAATGCTTCTCCCAATCGCGAGATTGGTAAAAGCATTGTGGGGTGCCCCGGCTCCACGACGAGGACCGTCCTCCAGTCTCGCACCGAATCTCCCACCAAGACGCATTTGCGGAGCGGCGATTCCGCGAGAAGCGTAGTAACTAGATCCAACGTATCTTCGGCTTCGCCCAGGATGCTGTACCACGCTAACGCGTGGGACGATCTATGTATCGTTCGCACGCGCCATTCATGATCGTTGAGTACGGAATCAACAACAACCACACGGCGTTTTCGGGCGATTTGCTTTATCAATCTGTAGACATCGCCCCGAAGAACATTCAGCCAAAGTTGTTGTAGAAGGGTCCCAGAACCTGTTGAAGATGCGACGACGACCAGCTCGCATTGCTGCTCCGCCTGGAGCGGAATGTTATACGGAACCCGTGGTGTACCTATATGCAGGTAAACGAACTCGTAAGCGCTTCGTAGCTTCAAGATACATTGATAGGCCTGATTCGCATTAAGTGGTGTTGCGGCGACAATGCATTTCACATCCGGCGGTTTTTCGATGACAAACCGGGCTTTCGCATAGAGGCGCTCGCGCGCTTTGCGGTCGCGTACGGGCGCTCCAACGCGGGCATCACGAAGCCCGTGCATACCGCGTTCCTCGGCACAGTCACGAAGTTCGCGCCATGCGGACACGAAGGCGCTGTCGACGCTGGCGGGACTCGCGTTTGCGTAAACGGGCAAGCACGTATCGCTTATCGCGCGGACAAAAGCAAAACAGCGCACGCGCTCAGGATCGCCAATAATCTGTGCGTGCTCGAAAAGGTCAGGATCGTGATGATGTTCGTCGACGCGGCGAATTAGTTCATCAACGACGGCGGCTGATCGCAGAGCTCGACGTAACGTTCGAAATCGCCTATCCGGACTGACCGCATTGATCTGCCTGCGAATCTGCTCAGGCCCCGCCGAAAGTAAGGTGCCGATCAACTCAACAGCTGATGATTGGAAAACCGCGTCACTTAACGCCATGGACAGTTGATAATTGTTCAACCCGCTGTTTACTAAGGCTGCGGTCATGGCTCGATATGCGTTACAGCCTGCCCGGTATATTGCTGGTTGCCCTTCGACATATGCATCGGCGGCATCTTTTGACTCGACCCGGCAGATGTACTCCCACTGGGTGAAAGTAGCGATTGCTTCGTGTGCCACTCTGCTCGCGAGCATCGCGGCAGCTTCCACCTCCTCAAGCGCACGGATGACGTCTGGATGAGCACCAAGAAATTGGAGGAGAAACCTTACCGTGACTTGAAGATGACCGAAGGACGTTGACGTAAATGCCGCCTGATGAGTCATTTCATGCATTTCAGTTGCTGCGATGAATCGACGGTCATCGGCACTCGATAGAACTACGGTCGGCACGCCGTGCGGCGAGTAGTAACCCAAGGTCTCTGCGAGAATATGGCAGAGCCGCATGTGCGTCCGCGGGTGCTTCCCATTTGACGAGAACGCCTGTTCCGCTTCCTTACTCATAGATTGTGAGGTGGATATGTATCGGAGAGCGAGGCGTTGATGACAAGCGAACGGTAACTGCACTGACTATTTGTAAGATTTGCGGATCCATTCAACTAGGTACCATTCCTCCGTACGTCGTTTCGATTTGGCGATACTTCCAATTCTTTCCAGCCTGCTTAGACTATCGTTTAGGTCGGATTGAGTCATCGCCGTGGTCGGCGACAATTATCCTGAGCGGTCGACGACAACTATCTTGACCGGTTGACGCACGCAGCCGGGGTGCGTTTGCGGTCGGGCTTTACAGTGGTCCTCTGAAATGGAGGCAGCCACGGTGCCCGGCAATCGCATAACGGACCTACAAGTGATCAAGTACAAGGAATTACGAGGCGAATATACCCAGGAGGCGGCTGCGGCCAAGACCGGGATCAGCGTGAGCAGCGCGCGGCGTATCGAGGGGCTGACGCTGTTGCCCTCGCAACGGGCGGAGCGCAGCTGGCGTACACGAGCCGATCCGCTGGACGAGGTGTGGGAGAGCGAAGTCGTGCCGCTCCTCGAGGGCGCGCCGGCGCTCATGGCGGTGACCGTGTTGGAGGAGTTGCAACGTCGTCATGCGGGACGTTTCGGCGATTCGGTGTTGCGTACGTTGCAACGACGATTGCGCCAGTGGCGCGCCGCGCACGGCACGGAACGCGAGATCTTCTTCGCCCAGGAGCATCCGCCCGGGCGGCTCGCTCTGTCGGACTTCACCGTGGCCGACGAACTCGGGATCTGCATTGACGGTCTGGCATTCCCGCATCGGTTGTATCAGTTCGCTTTCGCGCACAGTGGCTGGCGCCACGGGCGCGTGGTGCGCGGTGGCGAGAGCTTCCAGGCGCTTGCCTCGGGATTGCAGGAGGCGCTGTGGATGGCGGGCGGGGTACCCGAGGAGCATCGCACGGACAGCCTATCGGCCGCGTTCAACAACCTGGCTGAACAGGAGGAGCTCACCCGGCGCTATCGAGGGCTGTGCGAGCACTACGCCATGCGCGCGAGTCGAAACAATCCAGGCGAGAGCCACGAGAACGGCTCGATCGAATCGCGTCAGGGTACCTTGAAGCGCGCGCTCGATCAGGCGTTGCTGTTGCGAGGGACTCGAGAGTTTCCCGACGTACCGGCCTATGAACAGTTTCTTGCCGAGATCGTGCGCCGACTTAACGTGCGTTGCGCCCGCAATTGGGAAGTCGAACGCGCCCGGTTGAAGCCGCTACCTACGCGGCGTACCGTTGACTTCGAGGAGATCGATGCCAGGGTCAGCAAGTTCGGTGTGTTCAGCGCCAAGAGTGGACTCTACAGCGTCCCCTCGCGTCTGGCCGGCCATCGGCTGAAGGTGCGACTCTACAGCGCACACCTGGAGGCGTGGCTCGGCGGGGTGAAGGTCTTCGAGTGTGAGCGGCTGTACGGGAGCGTCGCGACTCGGCATCCGAAGCGTATCGACTGGCGTCACATGCTGCCCTCGCTCAAGCGCAAGCCGGGCGCGTTTGCCCGATGGGTGCTGCGCGACGCGATGTTCCCGCGCAGCGAATACGCCCAGACCTGGCAGCGCCTGCGCGAGCGACTGGAGGAACGCCGCGCGTGCCGACTGATGGTCGATCTGCTCGATTTGGCCGATCAAGCCAACGTCGTCACCGAACTTGCCGCAGTCTTGGCTGATCTGCACGAGTGCGACGTGCTGCCTGACATCGAGCAATTGCGCGGGCGTTTCGCCCCGCGAGTACCTTGCATGCCGAGTGTGCATGTCGTACTGCCTGCGACAGCCGTGTATGACGAACTGCTGGGGGCAGCATGAGCGCCGCCACGAACAACATGGCCGATGCGGCCGGTGTGCCCATCATGCTCACCGAACTGAGGCTGCCGACGATCAAGCGGCTGTGGAGCGATCTGGCCGAGCAGTCCAACCGCGAGGGCTGGCCGGCCGAACGCTTCCTGGGCGCTTTGCTCGGCCATGAAATCGCTGAGCGCGAGACCCGACGATTGATTCGTGCTCGGGCGGACAGCCAATTGCCGCCGGGAAAGGACCTCGCACAGTTCGATTTCTCGGTGGTGTCCACGATCTCCAAGGCGCATGTCATGGCGCTCGCTGAAGCCGACAGTTGGCTCACGCAGGGACACAACCTGCTCGCCTTCGGTCCGCCCGGCGTGGGTAAGACACATCTGGTCGCCGGCTTGGGCCACGCGCTGATCGACCGCGGCCACCGGGTGTTGTTCATGCGCACCAGCGAAATGGTGCAACGCCTGCAGGCGGCTCGCCGCGATCTGCGATTACCCGCGGAGCTGAACAAGCTGGATCGATTTGATTTGCTGATCCTTGATGATCTGAGCTACGCCCGTCGCGATCAGGCCGAAACGTCAGTGCTGTTCGAATTGATTTCCGAGCGCTACGAGCGAAAGAGCATCGCGATCACGGCCAATGCACCGTTCTCGGCATGGGACGAAGTGTTTCCGGACAAGGCCATGACGGTGGCCGCCGTGGATCGACTGGTGCATCACGCCACGATCCTGGAAATGAACGTGGAAAGCTACCGACGCCGCGCTGCATTGCCTGCGGCTCGGCAACGCGGAGCATCCAAAACGAAATGATTAACGTCCGATCGCACCGGTCAGGATAATTGACGCTGGTCGCTCAGAATAGTTGACGCCGGCCAGTTTGGTTGATGTCGAGCCGCTTGATGAAGATGAAAGCCGCGAGGAGCCGCCATCCACGATGTAGGGGCGTTGTGGTGATCGTGCCCATACGCTCATAGCAGCCAGGAAGATTGCGCATTGGATGCTCCATGCCTCCGATGTGTCTTTGCTTGGTACGGCAAAGTAACGGGCGCTGGCTTGAACAACGGGTCCGGAGGGCGGGGCAGTTCCTCTTATTGCCTTATAGATTTCGCTGACCCGACCGTGCGGCAGGTACGTAAAACGCTCGATGATCTTCGCCTTTGCGCCAGCCATGACCAGCCCGTGAGCGAAGTCCAGAAACGCAAGACCCCAACGCGCATCGCGCGCTCTGGCTTGATCGGGAAGCGGTGTCACAATACCTTACTGAGTTTTCATCGAGGAACGTGTCGCGACGTATGCGGTAGCGTGATGCTTCGAAACGCACCGGTACCGCCAGGCGTCCTCTGCAGAAAGGCGAGAAACTACGCGAGAAAATCGAAATGCAGCTCGCCAGCAGCTGCTGCCAAGCCTGATTCGCTCGTTCTTCAAACCCCCGTCTGTCGCCTATGCTAGCGACTGGTGTGTAAGGGCGGCGAAATCCTGTTCGAGTAACGCATCATGTCGGTGGCCGACATGATGGCGGGGATGAGTTCGCTTCTCTCTCGATATCGAGGCGGGACCTGTTTTATGTTCGTATACTGTTGCGTCGTAGCGTGCCGCTTACGCTTTCGCATGCTTGGCGTCGGGCGCTGCGGGCGTGCGCGCCAGCCGTGCAGAGGTGACTTTGCGCCCTGTGACCTCTGGTCGCTGCGCGTGGGTAGCGGAAGAACTGAGCCAATGGATCGAGCAACGGATTGCTGAGCTGACACGCTGCCGTGCCGATCGCTTCCTAGCCCCTCCCAGACTAGATCCCCATGCGTCGAACAGCTGCTGACGTAAGAGAACATTAGCAATCTTCCCGCATTTGACTCGCCGGTGCTGCTCCTAACCCCCCTCAAGAGGCGGGGGATTGGGCGGGAATAGCTCTCATACCCAACTTCGACTCGTTGGATACTCCTCGCCGAGAACCCTGTTCGGAAAGCCGCAGGCAATTGGCGTTGATGGCACACACCGGGCAGCCCTGCTTGTCGAGCCGCTCGGTTGCCACCACCGGATAGCTGATCAGGCAACTGCGGCATTCCTTGCGCTGGAGTTCCTCGCCGCCCGTCTGCGCCATGAACCCGCAGTGAGTGAGGAGGGCATACGCCCGGTTGATATCAAGCCGCTCGACGAGAGCGCTCCGATAAAGCTTCTCCGTGAGACTTAGATAGACGCTGAACGCCGTGAGGAGCCGCCATCCGCGTTGCACCGGGGTTTCACTAAGCTTTCCAATTCGTTCGTAGCAGGCTAGGAAAATCGCGCACTGGATGCTCCATGCCGCTGAGGTCCGCTTGCTGGGGATGGCGAACATGCGGGCGCTGCCTTGCATTACCGGCCCCGGGGGCGGGTTGGTACCTCGCAGTGCCCTGTACATTCGCCGGATCCTCCACAGCGGGAGTTCGGTAAAACGCGAGATGATCTTCGCTTTGGCGCCGGCTTGGACAAAGCCGTGCGCGAGTTCCAGAAATGCAATTTCCCAACGTGGGTCGACGGGACTGGCACTTTCCGGAATGGGGTTCATGACTTCTCTGCTGATCTTCCGGAAAGGTGTGCAGCAACAAACGCGGTGGCGTGGTGCTTGCCGGCCTGAATGTGGAGGGCCGTCCCGCGAGTGAACGCCTGACTCGCGAATCGGACAATGGGGCCATCCCAGCCGAAGGCGAGTCGGTCGATGTCCTCGTCGGTCAAATCTCGTAGCAGCTGCGCTTGGCTAAGTGTGATCCCGAGCCTGACGAGCATGTCGAGCTTTCCGACATCCGCGTCCTTGGCGCCGAGCCGGGCGAAATGCAGATAGCGGCGATTAAGCTTCGCAATCTGCAGGGGATGGTGCTGATTCTGTCTCAGGCTCTTGAGCCGTTCGGCAAACTCGCCTGCGCTATGAATGAGCACGCCGACGCACGTAGATACGTAAGCCAGATATGCCTCCTGGCTCGCGTCGAGCTTTCCAAGCCAGTAGGCGGCAATTGTGTGATTTAGCTTTTG
>JBKJPI010000458.1:0-9431 GCA_046595235.1 Burkholderiales bacterium
GTCGAGCGGCGGATTGCTGCCGTACTTCGCGTCGAGCGCCGCAGCGTGCTCGAGTGCATCCGGCTGCTGCCGAAAGTTGTCACACACAGGCGGCGCGCCTTTCGGCAGCGGCCCCTGCGATGGATGACGATCGTAATCGCCGCGGCACGTCACGGAGCGCTCTCCACGGATGTTGAGCGTGCCGAGTGCATTGAGCTGCCCCGCGTTCGGCTTACCGACGATCATTCCATACTGTTGCTCGACGGAGGGATCGGACGCGGTTGCTTCCATACGCCCGTACTCGAGCGGCGGTCCTTTATATTGATCGAGGTCCGGCAGAAGGGTCGATGCTTGCACCGTTTCGGTCGGGAAGCGAAGTGCTGAGCCTGCGCGCACGGCGCCCGAAGCTTCCACTACCGGCGCGCCGTCGTTCGTCACGAGCAGGCTTGCCACACCGTTGAAAGCGCGTGCGCGGTCGAGGTATTGCTGAACGATCTGCGCACACGTAATCCCGCCGCCTAAAATGGCCTGGTGCAGCGAGGCGATGGTTGCCTCTTCGAGCTGAAACGGATTGCGGGTTGTTTCGATGTGATCCGGCATGGGCGTCCTGTCAAGCGCCTCGCGAAGGGCGCGTCCGACTTTAGCATGGAGGTCGCTGAACAATAGATGTTCTATCATCCGGTAAATCCGGAGGAGGGCCACAGATATGAAAACAAGAATTTCTCGCTATGTTTTTTGTGCCTGCGCGGCGATGCTCGCGCTCGTTTCCCTGCATGCGTCGGCGCAGGCTTACCCCACCCGCCCGATCGAAGTGACCGTGCACACATCAGCGGGCAGCGGTGGCGATATCGTTTCGCGCGCGGTTGCCGATATTGCGCGTCGCGAGAAATTGCTGCCGCAGCCCCTGCAAGTCGTCAACCGCGTCGGCGGCGCGGGTGCGCTCGCCTTCAACTACTTCAAGGGTAAGCGCGGCGATCCCTATCAGATGCTCTCGGTGACCAGCACATTGCTGTCGATGGCGTATCGTCCCGAGATCAATATCGGGTTGGAAAATTACACACCCGTCGCACTGATGGCGATCGATCCCCAAACCATCATGGTTCCTATCGACTCGCCGTACAAGACGTTCAAGGAGCTCGTAGAGGCTGCGCGCAAGGCGCCTGAGACGCTGGTCGCGGCGACGACATCCGCGACGGGCACCGGGCGGATGATCGTGTACCTGATAGAGAAAGCGGTGCCGGGCGTGAAGTTTCGCTTCGTCACGTTCAAGGGTGGCAGCGAAGCGATCACCTCAACAGCTGGCGGCCACACCACCTTCACGACGGAGAATCTGAGCGAAGGTCTCGGTTTCGTCGAGGGTAAGAAGCTGCGGGTGCTCGCGATTTCGTCTGACCGGAGGCTTCCGCAGGCGCCCGACGTGCCGACGCTGCAGGAGCTGGGCTACCCGATCACTGCCGGCACGATTCGCGGATTTACGTTCACTGCAGGCGTGCCGCGAGAGGCGGTCACCACGATGGAGAGCACACTCGAACAGGTTCACAAATCGGCTGCATGGAAGGAGCTGGTGAAGCGCAGCGTCTTTCAGGACGTTTTCATGGGCAGCGCCGAGTTCACCAAGTTCCTCGCGGTGCGCGCGGAGGAGTACAGAGCGTTTTACGACGCGATCAATCTCACCAGGAAGCCATGACCGTTTTATGAGACGCAATTCATTTTTTGTTTTCGTATGCCTTGTGGCGTCCATCGCGCCGGGCCATGCCATCGCGCAGACCGCGCAGCCGTATCCCTCAAAGCCCGTGCGCATCGTTGTGCCCGCCGTGCCCGGCGGCGGCACGGATATCCTCGCGCGGCTGCTGAGCCCGCGGCTCACCGCGGTGCTGGGTCAGACCATCATCATCGATAATCGCGGCGGTGCGGCGACGAACATCGGAACCGAGCATGTGGCGCGCGCGGCCCCCGATGGTTATACGGTGCTCATCGCGTCGACGCCGCACGCGATCAATCCCACGCTCTTCGGCAAGCTTCCTTTCGATTCGATCAAAGACTTTACGATGATCAGCCAGCTTGCACTTACACAAACCGTGCTGGTCGTGCATCCGTCACTGCCGGTGAAGAACGTGAAGGAGCTCGTAGCACTCGCGAAGGCGCGTCCCGGGCAGCTGACTGCCGGAACCTCGGCGGGCAACTCGCAATTTCTCGCAGTGGAGATGCTCAAAACCATGGCGGGCATCGACGTGCTCAACATTCCATACAAAGGTGCGGGCGCGGCACTGAACGATACCGTCGCAGGCCACGTTCAGTTTCAGGTGAACACGCTGCTTGCGGCAACGCCTTTCATCCAGTCCGGGCGCCTGCGCGCGATCGCCGTATGCGGATCGAAGCGGGCGACCGCGCTGCCGGACATTCCGACTGTCGCGGAAACAATCAAGGGCTTCGAATCGAGCGGCTGGTATGCGCTGATGGGGCCAGCCGGGATGCAGCGCGATGTTGTGACGAAGATTCACGATGCGTTCAGCAAAGCGTTGCGCACGCCGGAAACCACACGGCGCCTTGCGGAGCTCGGCGTGGACGTCCTGGCGGGTACGCCCGACGAGCTCACGAAGGTCATGCCGCGCGAGATCGCGAAGTGGGGCGCGGTGGTGAAAGCATCCGGCGCCAAGCCCGATTAGACGAATACTTTTCTGCGGCACCGGCAATCCCCTCGCCCCGCAATAGTGGGGAGAGGGTAGGGTGAGGGGCAGCAGCTTCTTAGAACGCGCGATACCGCTCCGTCGCGAGTAACCGGGTGATCTCTGCGTTCAGCGCACTGATATCTTCATCACGCAGCGGCTCGAGGTTGCCCATTTCCTGAATGAACGCGTCGCGTGTTGGCGGAAACGAAAGTGCATGACCGAACGGCTGGAGCACGGCATCGCGCGCGCGGCCATAAAGATGAACGTGGAGCTCGTGCCGCCAGTTGCCGTTGTCCTGATAGTTGATCCTGCCAATGTCGATTCCCTGCCGGGTGAGCACGGTTTTCATCGCTTCGCCCGCCACCATCGTCAGCTTCACGAGCTCGATCGCCTGTTCACGGTTCAGCCGCGTGCGATCTTCGACCGCAATCTTCGGATTGATGATGAGGTGGCCACCGTCACTGCGCGACACATGAGGATGCGCGGGGGCAGTGATTTCGAAATGCTCTGTTGAGATGATAGAGGCCATTGATCGTCCCTGACGCTCGTGCAATCGTCGGGCTGCGCTAATTATTTATGTGCGTCACGCTTTGTACACCACCGGTGCAAGCGTCTTCTGGTCGATGAGCACGTCGATGATCGCGGGCTTGCCGCTATCGAACGCACGCTGCAAAGCGCCTTCGAGGTCGCCGGGGCGCTTCACCTGCTCGCCGTGCGCGCCGAAGACGCGGGCCAGCGCGCCGAAGTCCGGGTTGTTGTAATCGACGGCGAAGAAGCGGCCGCCGTAGTGCTCGTTCTGAAACGCGCGCTCGTTGCCGAGCCCCTGGTCGTTGAAGACGACGTAGACCACCGGAATATTTTCGCGCACCGCCGTTTCGAGCTCGCCGATGTTGCACATGGCCCCCATGTCGCCTGAAGCGCAGAGCACCGGGCGATCGGGACACGCGAGCTTGGCGCCAAGCGCGATCGGAAAAGATCCGCCCACCGACGCCCAGTCATCGATGCACATGAAGGTGCCGGGCTCGTAACTTTTGAAATAGGTGCGCACGTGCTTGCCTCCGTTTCCTGCGTCGACCACCAGCACGCCGTCTTTCGGCAGCACCTTGCGAATCATATGCGCGACGAACTGCGACTGTATCGGCTCCGCGTCGGCGCGAAGCTCTGACTGCTGACCCGCTTCGCATTGCGCGCGCTCTTGTGCGACGTCTACCCACGATTTGCGCAGCCCCGACTTCGCGGCGCGCTCGCTTAAGCCGGTGATGAAGCTCATGGTGGAGCCCGTCACGCCGAGCGTCACAGGAAACACGATGCCGATGTGGCCGGGCGCGGTGGTGTGATGGACGAGCTTCGCCTGCTTGCTGATGATTCCGTAGTTGAACATGGTCGAGAACACATCGATGTGTGCGCCGATCGCGATGACGAGATCGGATTGCGGCACCACGCGGTTGGCGCTCGCAAAGCCATTGCGACCGAGCGGCCCCAGCGCGAGCGCATGCGAAGAGGGGAAGGCGTCGGGCGAGTACTGCAACGCCGCCACGGGAATGCCCGTGCGCTCCGCAAGCTCGGCCATCGCGTTGGTGGCGGACTCGCTGATGAGACCTCTGCCGACAAGGAACACCGGCCGCTCGGCGCGCGAGAGCAGCGTCAGCACCTCGTCGAGCTGATCGTGGTTGCACGAAGGCAGCACGGTGTTGCGATAGTGTGCGGGCTCGATGGGCTCCGGTGTCGTGTGCTCGAGCAGGATCTCGCTCGCCGCATCGATGTGCGTCGGACCTTGCGGTTCGGTGAGCGCTACACGGAACGCTTTGCGAACGCACTCCTGCACCTTGTCTACGGTCGGGATCGTATAGGCCCATTTGGTGATCGGACGCATGAATGTCATCTGATCCATGTCCTGTGTGGCGTCGCGCTCACGCATCGAGCTTTCCTGCACGCCGCAGATGCTGATCACAGGCACATGCCCTTTATGCGCGGCTGCAATGCCCGTTGCAAGGTTCGTGACGCCGGGCCCTTCGGTCGCCGTGACGACGCCGGGGCGCCGTGCCGCACGCGCATAGCCATACGCCATGAACGCCGCGCCCTGCTCGTGTCGCGTGAGGATGAACCTGATCTGCGGCGTGTCGCGCAGCACGTCGAGGATGGCGAGGTTTTGCGTGCCTGGAATGCCGAACACGTGGTCGACGCCTTCGCGCAGGAGCGCGTCCACGAGCGCACGCGCGCCAGTCGTCGTGCTCAATGCTTTATGGTTTCTGAGATCCATCGAAAGCTCCTTATCTCGAACGGTGTCTGATATTTACACGATGGTAATCCAAACCCAGGACGTATCAGTGACCCGACGTAAGGACTCATCGTATGGGCGAAGACCTGATGACGCTCGAGTTGTAAGCAGGGATGTTGAAGGCGCATGACGCGATGGGCGCAGTGAGTAGCTGCCTCCCCGCGTCGGCACGTTAGTTGCTAAAATGATCGCGACATACTTCACTGGGAGAAAAAATCTTGAACAACATCATCTATATCGTGGGCCTGGTTGTCATCGTTCTGGCGGTCCTGGGCTGGTTGGGGCTGCGATAGGCGGGCCTGGTTGGTCTCGGCATAGCGGGTCTTTTCTCGATGGGCATCGAAAGAGATCAGTTCAACCGTAAGCCCGCGTCGCGTATGACTTTCGCCATCGTCGCGATGTCCGTGCTGATGCGCGCAGCGAAGTCTTCAGGCGAACCGCCCCGCGGGGCCATGCTCTGGGCCGCGAATCAGTTCCTGCCGATCCAGTGCGCGTCGCTCCGTAGTTGAGCTGCCCGGGCCGCGTCCAGGAGAATCTGACGAGGCCTGCCACAGTCTTCACGGGCAACGAGGGGTGCGCGACGAGCAGCGATGCGTATTCGCCGATGCGCGATCGGCGTTAAATCTCTTGCATGTCGAGCTCGCAATAAGCGAGTGTCATCACCAGCAGCTCGACGACGCCGCGATGCCCAGGCAGAAGGCCTGATAGATCCTGCGTGTCGGATTGATCGAGTGAACCGGCGCATCTCGCCTACTTCTTATCGAGCCCGATCAGGGCGCAGGAGCGATCAGTGATACGCAAGTCCAGAACGCAACGCGACAACCAGCAGTGGATGCTCGACCTCGCGCTCAACATGCGCGGGCGGGTGCAGAACTTCGAAGCCGACAGCACCGAGGTGCCGGCGGGAAAACGCGCCCGTAACTACCGCATGCTGCCCAAGGTGTGGCGGCAGACGGCAGAGCGGCACGAAGCGCTGGCGAGGCAGGCGCACGAAAAGGGCGCGAGCGCGAGCGCGACGGCGCATTACGATCACGCGATCGAAGGCTATCGCATGGCCCAGCACCCTATTTTTTTCGACGACCATCCGGTCAAGAAATCGCTGATGGCAAAGCTCGACGAGATGGTCGATCGCCGCTCGGAAGTCGCGCTTTATCCCATCGAGCGCGTCGAGGTTCCGTTCGACGATGGCAAATCGATATCGTGTCTTTTCCATCTGCTGCCGGATCGCCGCAACGCGCCGGTAGTGATTTATCTTCCCGGCATGGATCAGACCAAGGAGATGTTTCCCCGCGCGGCGAATAATTACGCGATCGACCGCGGCTTTCACGTGCTGTCCATGGATGGACCGGGACAGGGCGCGTCTAACCTGCGAAAAATCCGCGCCGTGGGCGATAACTACGAACGCGCGGGCGCTGCCGTCATCAGCTATCTTCAGACGCGCAAGGAAGTGAACGCCGCGAAGATCGCGCTCTACGGCGTGAGCATGGGCAGCTACTGGTCACTCAGGCTCGCGAGCTACGATCGTCGCGTCGCTGCTGTGGCGAGCACAGTGGCGTGCTTCAATCCGAACAACACGATCTTCACTGAAGCCTCGCCGCGCTTCAAGCAGATGTTCATGTATATGGCGGGTTACGAAGATGAACAGGCGTTCGATTCCGAAGTCGCAGCAGGTATGACCGTGCGCGGTCATCTTGGCAGCATCGCGTGCCCGACCCTGCTCGCAACGGGCGAGTACGATCCATTGTGTCCGCTCGAAGACGCGATCGAAGCGTACCAGGAGCTCAACGCGCCGAAGGAGCTGTGGGTGTTCGAGAACCAGTTCCATCAGCTTCGCATCGTTCCGAACCTTGGCGGACTCACCTCCAACGAGTACGTGCTCGACTGGCTGCAGTTGGCCCTTACCGGTGAAGGCCTGGCGCCCACGCACGACCGCGTCGCATACGTGCGGGAGAACGGAGACGGGCCGTGGGGCAACTGCGAATGGACGCCGCCAGTCGAGGCCGGGCAGGCTTACTTCTGAGCGGGCTGACTGGAGTGCATCCGTGCTGAAACCTGCAATCGCATTGTGCGCAGCGCTCGGCGTGTGCGGGCTCGCGGCCGCTGCACAGCCGGCAGCGTATCCGTCGAGGCCGATCCGGCTGATCGTGCCTTACCCGCCGGGCGGAGGCACTGACCTCGTGTCACGGCTCCTCGCGCAGAAGCTCGCAGAGCCGCTGGGGCAGCAGGTGGTGATCGATAATCGAGGCGGCGCGAACGCGCTCATCGGAACCGACCTTGCGGCGAAGGCAGCGCCGGATGGTTACACAATGCTGCTGACGCTTCCCGCGAGCGTTGCGGTAAACCCCAGCCTTTTTCCGAAATTACCTTACGACCCTGCGCGCGATTTCTCGCCGGTCATCCAGTTGAACGTGATCGCGCTTCTGCTGGCGTCGCATCCGTCGTTGCCCGCGACCAGCGTCGCGCAGCTGCTGCAGCTCGCGAAAGCGAAGCCGGGACAGCTCACTTACGCCTCGTCCGGTACGGGCGGCTCATCGCACCTTGCCGTGGAGTTGCTGAAGCGCATCGCGCAGATCGACATGACGCATGTTCCGTATAAAGGCGGCGGCCCTGCGCTCAACGACACGGTCGGCGGACAGGTCAATCTATACGCGGGGCCCGTGATCTCATCGCTACCGCTCGTAAAGGGCGGTCGCCTGCGCGCGCTCGGCGTCACTACGGCGAAGCGTTTGACCGCGCTCCCGGATATACCCGCGATCAGCGAGACTGTGCCGGGCTACGAGAGCACCAGCTGGCACGGCGTCGTAGTGCCCAAGGCGACGCCGTCGGCCATCGTCACGCGTCTCAATGCGGAAATCGCGAGCATCCTCAATCAACCTGCGACGCGCGAGCGCTTTGCGGCCGAGGGTGCCGAGGTGATTGCAGGGACACCGGCGCAGTTCGGAGCCTTTATCAAATCCGAAACTGCCAAATACGCGAAACTCATCAGGGAAGCGCGTATCAGCGCTGAGTAGGGGGCGGCCTTCGGTCGTGCCGCAGCGTCTCAATCTGCTTTAGCGCCTGAGCGCTTTACGACGTCTGACCATTTCACGGTTTCAGATCGCAGATAATCCGCGAACTGTTGCGGCGTGCCGCCCGTCACTTCCGTACCGCTGGCGGCGAGCCGCTCCCGAAAGTCCTGTTTTTCAAGCACCGCAGCGATGTGGCGGTTGAGCTGATCGAGGATCGCTCGCGGTGTACCGGCGGGGGCGACGACGCCATACCAGGCCGACGCTTCAAACTTCGGCACGGTCTCGGCAATCGTCGGCAAGTCCGGTGTCGCTTTCATGCGTGATGACGTGCTGACCGCAAGCGCGCGCAACTGACCGATTTTGTCGGGCGGCACCGCAGAAAGCATCGTCGCAAACATGAGCTGAGTTTGACCTGCCGTCACGGAAGGCAGCGCGGTGCCGCTTCCTTTGTAAGGAATGTGCACCATGTCGACACCCGTCATCACCTTGAACAGCTCTCCGGCGAGGTGTGCAGGACCGGCGTTGCCCGACGAAGCAAAGTTGAGTGCACCGGGTTTGGACTTCGCGAGCGCGATCAGCTCTTTCACCGAGGTCACTGGAAAAGCGTTATTCACGACGAGAACCAGCGGCGTCAAACCTACATGAATGACAGGTGCGAAGTCCCGACCGACGTCATAAGGCAGTTTCGGATACAGGCTGGGGTTGATCGCCAGCGCCGTCGTTCCCATCAAAAGGGTATAGCCGTCGGGCACTGCTCGCGCCACGATTTCGGAGCCGATGATGGTGCTGCCGCCGCCGCGATTGTCGATCACGACAGGCCGGCCGAATGCTTCCGAAAGCCTTAGGCCCATCAGCCGCGCCACGATATCGACGGCGCCGCCAGGCGGAAACGGCACTACAACTCGCACCGGTCGTGTGGGATACACAGCTACATCGGGTGCCGCTGCAGTCGCTGCCCCGACTGTCAGCAGCAAGGCTGGGGTCAGTGCGATGAGGAAGCGCTTCATGCGGTCGGATATGCTTATGCTCATACTCCTGCGCAGAATAGCATTGCCTTAGCTGCGAGCGTGGCGCTCACCGCAGCGGAAAGATGTTTTGTCCTCGTTATCAGTGACTTTCGCATATGAATGCCCAATCCGATCCGGAACGTCTGCTCGACCCGAGAGGTGGTCTCAAGCGGATGCGCCTCGAGCTTGCTCCACGGCCAGACTTGGCGTCCCTTGCCGCGGGCACCCTCCTCTTCTACGACAACGCGAAAATGGATGTTGGCGCTTACGGCGAGATATTCGTCCGAATCAAAGCGGGTTTGCTTAAGCACGGCATTACCCGCTTTCACGATCATCGCGAGACGATCCGCGGCAAGACGAGCGCTGATATCGACACGATGGCACGCGCATTCGCTGGGCTGAATGTATGCGGTGCCGTCATCGGCCTCGCTGACATGGGCGTGAGCCCTGCGATGGTGGCGCTTACCGTTGCGATGGAGAAGCTCGGCTT
>JBKJPI010000506.1:0-7042 GCA_046595235.1 Burkholderiales bacterium
CGCAGCAATGACGTAGATCGGCGAATCCCATCCGCCAACCTCGCGCCAGTTAGTAATCTTTTTGGTAAAAATGTCCGCAACCTGCTTCTGGCTCAGCGATTTCACGGGATTTTCACTGTGAACCGCGATCGCAACGCCGTCGCGTGCGATCAGGAACGGGGCCAGTTCGCGGTCCTCGGGCGAGACCACTTTGGACACCATGCCGATGTCGGACTTTCCCCGCCGGGCATCGTCCAATCCGGCCCCCGAGCTGCTCGTCTCCAGCACGATGTCTATGCCGGGGTGCGACTTGCGGAAATCCTTTGCGAGCTCGGAAATCAGCGGCGCCATCGTCGATGATCCGCTGATCCTCACCGTGCCGGATAGATTGGCGTTGGCGGGGCCTCCCCGTAAAGAATCGGGCCGCTGTTCGGAGCAGCCGGCGATGGCCAATATCGCCGCGGTGAAAACGATAGCGGTACCTGGCAGGATGACTGAGCGCAACATTCGGCGTCGTGATGCGACCGGCGTGATCGGAATGCCGCGAGAGTAAAGGTATGCGAGGTCCGGCCGAAGTGAGAACAGAGGGTAAAACGTCGCCCATCTCTACTGCAAGCCGCGGCCGGCGGAAGAGCTCGAAGCACTGCTACGGACATGACGCTCCATCCCCGCTGAGCGGTCGTTCCCTTACATCGTGGGCTTGACTTCGTTGATGCGGCCGCATTGATGGCAGCTCACTTTCCTGGGCTGCCCATCTGATACTTCGTCAGCGGCCGGCGGAACGACCAACGTCGACCCGCATTCACGACAGTTGATCTTTACGTCCGCGGCTGCAGGTGCTGCCGGTACTCGTGCGGGCGCCGGTGTTGAAGGCGCTGCCCCCTCATTTGCGGATGGGCTCTGCGCGGTAGGGCTTGCAACCACCGGAGCACCACCCGGCCGGACCGCTTCAGCGGAAGCGGCGGTGGGCTTCGACTCAGCGGCGGTAGATTGAAATACACGGCGCGGCGGTGCGACGTCCGGTTCACGCGAGGGGTGCACCGTGGGGATGACGGGCGTGAGCGGCTTCGAGGGTGTGATGGGTGGAGCTGGCGCGGGCCTGGGTGCTTCCGGGACGAGTGCAGTCGGCCTGGGATCAGCAGGAGGGACGTTCACAGCTTTCGTCGTAGGCGCGGGGCGCGCGGTCACCGGCGGTGCGGTGTTCGCGGCCACAGCTTTGGCCAGTCGCGGCTCAGCGAGCGGGTGCTCGGCGCTTCCTTTGCGCAGAGTGCTGCCTTTCTCTTCGGCTGCCCGGAGGAGCGCCACCGCTTCGGCGGTGGTGAGCGTCGCGTCCTTTTCCTGCGGTTTTGCCGCCCTGGCCGCGGGTTGAGCACGTGGCGGCGGAACGTTCACCGTTGAGGCCGACGGTGCCGGCAAATCCTGAAGCACCGCCGCGATATCCATGTCAAACAAAGACGGCTCGCCGGATGCGGAAGGGGAGGCGGCGCGTGGTTCCTGTTGAGGCGCAGGGATGTCGAGCTGCCTGAATGAGGCCTCGAAGGTTCGCGTCATCTGCGCGATCTCGTCGTCGGGACTCACGTTTGCGTTCGCAGGCGCAGGCGCAGGTGCGGGTGCAGGTGCAGGTGCAGGCGCAGGTGCGTGCGTAGGTATAGGTGTCGGTACCCTGGCAGTCGCCTCGGTGGCAGCCGCCGGAGCGCGTTCGGCTACTTTGAGCGCAAAGACCTGCATTTCGTGGAAACGCGCTTCATCTCCGATGGCGACATTCGGCTCACGCGGCATCACTGCGTACACGTCGCCCCTGAATGTGCCGTCGCGCTCGCGTTTCACTGACCTCACGAGCACGCGACCGTGCGCTGTCTGAAGCACCACGCGCTCCGCGTCTGTAACCCCCGCAACGCCGCCGCCTATGACTAAAACTTTGTCACGGGGCAGTCGCTGAAGGAACACGGTTGCTTCATCTGCAGGCATGAAAATGCACTCGTCTTAAGCTGGTGTCGCCCCGGGGGGCGAGGGCATGTGGCTGGGCGGGAGTGTAACGCGAGGCTCGGGGGCTACGCGGCAACCCGCTTTCGCGCCCGTTGCTGCTCGAGAATAAAACGCTGGATGAGCGCTACGTTTTTGTTGTTCATATTCACGAACTCGAGGCCGTAGCGGCGGCCCGGCCGCCCACCCGGGAGTATCGCTTCGGAGCTCGCCCGCACTTCGATCATCGACTCGATTCTGCCGACGCCCGGCAGGTCGATCGTGCAGGGATTTTTGCTTCCCGTCTCGAGTACAGGCGCGTTGGCGGGAACGACAGCGGCGAGCCCGCCGCAGCTCAGGTCCATCACCACGGGCTTTATCACCGTCTCCCTCTCCGAAGTCCGGCATGCAAGCTCACACGTGAGATGCCCCTGAATGGGCTCTCCCGGCAGGCGGTAATACATGCGCCGTTGCAGACGCAGCACGCGATGCGGCAGCGAAACCGAGAAGGCCTCGCCGCCGGCGAAAGTCGCGGCAACAGGATTGCCGACGCTGAACTGCACCGGCACCCCCTGATCTGAGGTAACGAAAGTGATCTTGTCGGCCTTGAGGAGACGCGCATTCAGCGTCTTGTCAGCGCCTCTTTCGAAGATAAGCGCCGGCGGCTGGCTTTCAACCGAGAGCAGCGTCGTGAGGACGAAAGCTTCACCCTGGTTCATGTAAGCGGCGGTGCGAGTGCCGGCGGCTGCGATTGCGCGAAGCACCGAGGCCACACCAAGCGGCGTGTCGATATAGCAGTTCTCGTCTGCGCTTGCGGGCGCATCGAGCATATTGAAGTGCGATTCCATCAATCGTTCTCCGCCGCAGCTACAGTCTGGACGAGACATCGCCAGCCGGCAGGCTTTCCTCGCAGCCTATAACGGCAACATCCCATCACGTCTGAAAGTGAAACCGTACTTTCAGCCGGAAACGACTTCACGGCTGACAGTAAAAATCTACTTTCAGCAGGAAACCGTTACGGCAAGTTAGCCTCGAGCCTTGGGGCGGCCCGGCGCCTTGGTGGGGAAAGAACAAGACCTACGAAACATCGAATGGAACGCGACGAACTGGGGTTCTCGTAGCAGTTTCAAGCTCGAATCGGCGGGCTTGGCCCGCGATTCAGTTCAAATCAGCAGTATCGGCGCAAAGTAGGTTTCCACTTTGCGACGTTCTATTTAAACGGTGTTGACGCCGGCGCCGTTGGTCCTACTGCCGCCTTTGCCCGGCGGGCGCGATGCCGCCGGCTCGCGTGACGCTGCCGCGGCGGGAGATTTCTGGTCGCTCATCGACGGCAGGGGCGTCTGGCTCGGCCGTGCGGGCGCTGAAGCACTGGCGGTTGGCGCGACTGCAGGTGCGGCCGGGCTGCTCGCAGCAGCGGTTGCCGATGCAGAAGCCGGTGTGACACTTGGCGCTGCTGCGGCGCTGGTGGTGGTGTTCGCGACAGCAGGTGCCGCAGTGGCCGTGACTTCGGGCGCACTTGCAAGCGTACTGATTTCACCGGAGATTTCGCCGCCTTCCTCGATGCGGATCTTGCCGTAGCGGATCTCACCTGACACGCGGCCCGTGGAGTAGATGACGAGTTGTTTACGCGCAGTCAGCTCGCCTTCGAAAGTACCGCGAATCTCCGCGACGTCGATGCTGACGGTGCCGGAGAAAACGCCGTTCTCGGCGATCTGGATCACGCGGCTGTCCATTGAAGCTTCGACGCGTCCTTCGACAACGAGCGTATCGCAGTCCGTAATCTCGACGCCCTTCAGCTTGATATCCGGGCCGACGATGAGCCGGCTGCCGGTCGGCTCGTCGCCGCGCATCTGCGCTGCCTGCTGCGGCTGTTGCGCCGGCGCGGCGTACTGCTTCTGAACTTCAGCGAAACGCAGATCGGGTCTTGCCGGCTCGACCGCAGGCTGCGGGCGCATCGGAGGATTGGCGCCGCCCAGGCCCGGGGTGACGTTCACCGACGAGCGCGGCTCGTTGCGCTGAGCGTCTTCCTTCTTGCCGAAAAGTGCGTCTCGATTGAACATTCGCGTCTCCTTATCACCGGTTGGTCTGTTGCCGCGTGAACAATGTCACGTATGGGCGGAAGTGTAGCGCGGACGCTATGGATAAGGGCGAAAAAAACGCGGCAATCACGCTGCCGCATCTATGGCGGCGAGTAGCGCGCAAGAGGGCGCGTGGGTGACATCGAAACCAGAATAAGATTTCGGTTCGAAGATTTCGAGTTAAAGCGCCGGCTTGAGGAACAATCGTCCAACAAGCCGCTCAATCTTTCTGGTGAGCCAAGCCAATGCATCAACGGAGAGCGCGGCATCATGGAGCGCACGCAGGGCTTTTTCTCGCTGGGCGTGCGGCATTTGCACCGCCTGAAGCCGGGCGTAGATTGTGGAACCGAACTCGTTTTCGATAGCTTTTCTCATGGCAACATACCCCTGTGTCTCGCTTGAGCTGCAAGTGTGAGTTTTCACACGATTCCGATTCAGCTCAAGCACTTGGTTGGAAGTATAGACCTCGGATTAGGTCTTATGTTGCGTCGCAATAGCTGATATATTGTTCGTTGCTAACTCAATAAAACTAACTCGAACCACAATGTCCAGCCGATTACCGCCGCTTAACGCCTTGCGTGCTTTCGAAGCCGCGGCAAGGCATCTGAGCGTGAAGAAGGCCGCCATCGAGCTCAATGTCACGCCTGCGGCTGTGAGTCACCAGATCCGGTTGCTCGAAGACTATTTGGGCGTTCAGCTGTTTCATCGCTACAACCGTGCACTCGAGCTCACCGACGCCGCGCGCGCATCGCTGCCGAAACTGCGCGAAGGCTTCGATTGCCTCGTGCAGGCTGTGGAGCGACTGCGTTCGCACGTGAGCGGCGGCGTGCTCACCGTGAGCGCGGCGCCCTCGTTCGCGGCACGCTGGCTCATGCCGCGCCTGCACCGCTTCATCGCGGCACACCCGGAAGTCGACGTCAGAGTCTCCGCACGCATGCGTCGCGTGAGCGTCGACCACAAGGGTGACGTAGCCGAGCGGGCCACGGTGGAAGCATGGATGGACGATTCGGACATCGCCATTCTCTATGGTCGCGGAAACTACCCGAGCCTGTGGGTCAGGAAGCTTCTGGATCTCACGTTGACGCCGATCTGCAGCCCGCAACTTCTGCAGGGCGAGCACGCTCTGAAGACACCGGCGGATCTCGTGCGACACATGCTTGTGCACGATGACACGGGGGATCTCTACGATAACGAGCCGTTCTGGGATGTATGGCTCGAAGCAGCGGGCGTGAAAGGCGTGGATGCGAGACGCGGCCCGCACTTCAGCCACGCAGTGCTCGCGTTCGAGGCTGCTATCGATGCAGTCGGCGTGGTCGCTACGATGCCGGTGCTCGCGGCGGAGGACATCGCTGCGGGCCGTCTGATCGCGCCGTTCGACCTGCACGTGCCGCTCGACTCCGCGTATTACCTCGTGTGTCACGAGAGTGCGTCAACGCGGCCTGCTGTTTCACTTTTTCGCGACTGGCTTCAGGAAGAAGCGACACGTGAGCCGCGACCGCCCGCTGCAGCGGGGGGCGGCAGGGCGCAATAGCGCGTCCTGCCTTTTATGCCGCGCGCGGCTGAACGGCAGTTCGAACGATCTGACGCTCGTCGATCGGAAGGTTGAGCAACGCAGCGACGACACCCATACCGATCGTGAGCAGCCACATCAACTGATACGAACCGGTGGCGTCGAAGAGATAGCCTGCGAGCCACACGCCGGTGAAGCTTCCGATCTGGTGAAAGAGAAAAGCGGAGCCGCCCAGCGTCGACAGATATTGAACGCCGAAAACGTGCGCAATGAGTCCATTGGTGAGCGGAACCGTGCCCAGCCACAGAAAGCCGATCGTCGCGGCGAAGAGATATACCGAGCCCGTAGAAAGGGGTAACAGCACGAAGAGGGCAATTGCAGCGGCGCGAATGAAGTACAGCGAGGACAGCAGGTACTTCTTCGTGTACTTGCCGCCGAGCCACCCCCACGCGAAGCTCCCGAAGATGTTGAAGAGGCCGATGAGCGCAAGCGCGGTCATGCCGGTCGCGGGGCTCATGCGCTGGTCCATGAGATACGCCGGGAAGTGGACCGAAATGAACATCAGCTGAAAACCACAGACGCTGTATCCCAGGCACAGGAGCACGTAGCCGCGATGGGTGAAGGCTTCGCGCAGCGCCTCGGGAATCGACTGACGGTGAAACTGCGCGGCCTGCGCTTTCTTGTTTTCCACGAGTGCCGCGGAAAGCGGAATCACGACCAGCACCGTCAGAGCGAGGATGAGCAGCGCCTGCTGCCAGCCAAGCGAGCTTATGAGCGTCTGACCGTAAGGCAGCATGACGAACTGCCCGAACGATCCCGCGGCCCCGATGATGCCGAGCGCAGCCGTGCGTTTCTCAGGGGCGACTGCGCGTCCGACGACGCCGAAAACAATCGAGAAGCCGGTGCAACCCAGTGCGAGCCCGATGAACAGCCCGGCGCTCAAATTGAGCGCCCAGCTCGTTCCCGACAGCGACATCAGTACGAGCCCGAGCGCATAGAGAATCGTACCCGTAATCAGCACGCGCGCGGCGCCGAACTTGTCGGCGATCATTCCCGTGAATGGCTGTGAGAGACCATACACGAGGTTCTGAATCGCGATCGCGAACGAGAACACCTCGCGCCCGATTCCGAGGTCGAGCGTCATCGGCTGCAGATACAGGCCGAAGTTGTGGCGAACGCCGAGCGCGACGGTGAGGATGAGTCCGCCGCACGCGAGGATCACTGTCGGGGTGCGCCAGCTTCGCGTCATTGTGTTTCGTTCCGGGAAAGATGCATTCTAGACTGGTACAATGCGCCCTCGCGTCGGGGTGTAGCTCAGCCCGGTAGAGTGCTTGCTTTGGGAGCAAGATGTCGCAGGTTCGAATCCTGTCGCCCCGACCACCATTCCGCGGGCGAAAGTAACAATCTACTTTCGCCCGACCAGGACTATTCGTCCGAAAGTAAAAACCTACTTTCGGCCGGAAGTGCACGGCAGAAAGATCCACTTTCTGCCGCTTTACAGTTAGCACCAAGG
>JBKJPI010000135.1:0-13788 GCA_046595235.1 Burkholderiales bacterium
TGGGCCGCTCGCGTCGCGCTCGCGGAGAAGCTGAACATTCCGGTACTCACCCATATAAAGCTCGCCGCAGCGTTCCCAACCGATCACCCGCTCCACGCCGCACCGCCCGGCAATCGCTTGTCAGGGGAAGCGAAAAAGCTGCTTGCGAACGCCGACGTAATCCTCTCGCTCGACTGGCTCGATCTCGGCGGGGCGCTGAAGCAATCGTTCGGCACGGAACCCGTCACCGCCAAGATCATCCAGGTATCGTGCGATCAGCACTCACACCGCGGCTGGAGCATGGACTATCACGTACTGCCACCGATCGATGTGTATCTCATGTGCGATCCCGACGCCGCGGTGCCGCTGCTTGAGAAGGCGGTGCAGCCGCGAAAGGCCGGTGCGCCGCTACCCGCTGCGAAGGTTCCACAGCACGAGGAGAATCTGACGATTGCCGGCGTAGCGCATGCATTCGAAGTCGCAACCCGCGGCCTCGATCGCAGCATCACCCGACTGCCGCTCGGCTGGCACGGCGGCTATGCGCATTTTCGTCATCCGCTCGATTACATCGGTTTTGACGGCGGCGGCGGTGTGGGTGCAGGCCCGGGCCTCACGGTCGGCGCTGCGCTCGCGCTGAAAGGCTCGGGGCGCATGCCTGTCGGCCTCATGGGCGATGGCGACTTCCTCATGGGGAACACTGCTGTATGGACCGCAGCGCACTACGGGATTCCCTGCATGATGATCGTGTGCAATAACCGCTCGTACTACAACGATGAGCTGCACCAGCAGCAGGTCGCGATCACGAGAGGACGTCCTCCGGACAATCGCTGGATCGGCCAGCGCATCTCAGAACCCGATATCGACATCGCCGCCATGGCACGCGCGCAGGGCGCGACGGCGTTCGGTCCGGTCACGACCATGGCGGCGATGCACTCCACGATGGCCGAAGCCGTCAAGGCCGTACAGGCGGGTGCGATCTGTGTAATCGATGCACGCGTGAAGCCGGGCTATGACGGGGAGTGATTCCCGGAGGGTAGTAATGCAGCAAATCGGCAGCACTGTGGCACTGACATTGATCGCTTCCATCATCGCGGCGAGCTCGGCGGCGCACGCGGCCGCACCCGGTGCGACGCCCTACCCTTCGCGCGCGGTTCGCGTGATCGTCCCGCAGAGCGCCGGCGGCTCGACCGACCTCGCCGCACGTATCGTTCTGCAGCGCATGGGCGAGGCGATGGGGCAGACCTTCGTCATCGACAATCGCCCCGGCGCCGGCAGTTTGAACGGCACCGAGACCGTCGCCAAAGCGGCACCTGATGGCTACACGTTGCTCTGCGTCGCCGCCTCCTTCTCGATCAACCCCAGCCTGCATGAGAAGCTTCCGTTCGATCCGGTCCGTGACTTCGCACCGATTACGCGCCTCGCCGCGCTCCCGCACATTCTTGTCGTGCATCCTTCCCTTCCCGTGAAGAACGTGAAGGAGCTCGTCGCACTCGCGAAATCAAAACCGGGTGAGCTCAACTACGCTTCGAGCGGTGTCGCGACAAGCACGCACCTCGCGGCAGAGCTCTTTCGCCACATAACCGGTACGGATATGGTGCAGATTCCGTTCAAAGGCGGTGCGCCGGGAATGGTTGGGCTGCTGAGCGGCCAGGTGCAACTTTACTTCGCCACAATCTCCACAGCGTTGCCGCACGTGAAGAGCGGCAAGGTGCGCGCGCTCGCGGTGACCAGCGCAAAGCGCTCCATCGTCGCACCCGAATACCCGACCATCGCCGAAGCGGGCGTTGCCGGATACGAGCACGCATCGTGGGTTGGAATGCTGGCGCCCGCTAAAACCGCTGCGCCGATCGTACTTGCGCTCAATTCGCAAGCGGTGAAAGCCGTTGCCCGCGATGACGTGAGAGCGCTGCTACTTAAAGACGGTCTCGAGCCCGTCGGAGACTCCCCTCAGGAGTTCGAGCGCGTGATCCGCGCGGAAGTCTCGAAATGGATGAAGGTGGTAAAGGCGGCCGGAATCAAACCGCAGTAGTCGTCAGTCCCCACCCCGAGGGGGATCTACGTACCGTTCCGATGCGGAAGCCTTCGCCGCGAACGCGCAGACTTCCGAGGCGCACGACACCGACAGCCACCGCGGCTTCAGGGCGCTGACGTCTTGCCCGCCAACGATTACTTCTTGCGCGTGCCGCCGACGAGCAGAACCACGCCAATGCCGATTGCACCCAGACTCACCCACAGCGGCACGTTCACGGTTTCTTTCTCTTTCACCGTAAGCTCCAGAGGACCGATTTTGGCCTGAGTCGTTTCCTTGGTGAAGCTGAACTGCTGGTATACGAGGCCCACCAAGCCGGCGATGATGAGGATGATGGCAATTACTTTGGATGTGTTCATGGACGCCTCTTCTGGTTGTGGTGATGCTGCATGCCTTTTCTCAGACTACTTCGTGTCGGGTCGAAAACGGGTCTCAGGCTTGAGTCCTTCGCGCTGCTGTCCTTCGCTTACGCGCCCATTATGCAGATAGCGGCCTTCCGCCGCGCGTTTTGCCGCTTCGTCCCACACTGGCAGCCAGTCGCCCGCCGGGGCGCCGAACCACGGTGCTTGCGGACGGAGCTTCGGCAGCCCCAGATCTTCCCATAACTTTTTCGCGCCCTCCATGTACTCGCGCTTCGGCAGCGCAAGCGGCGGCAGCTCTTCCTTCATCGTCGCATCCATCAGAAGCGTCGAGTCTTCCTGCACCGTTTCGTGCTCGCGCTCCGGCCCGTGGCCTGCGCTGCGGTACGGCAGCACCTGCATATCGGTTGCAGGATCCATGCGGAAAGCCATCGCCCAGAACAGCGCATCCGAATTGTCAGGGTCGATGTCCTCATCAACGGCTATACAGATTTTTCCGCAATCCGCCTTGAACGATGTCGCGCCGTAGAGCGCACGCCAGATCTCGGTACGCGGCGTCTTCTTCCGTACCGTGACGATCGTGATGCGGCGAAGCGCTGTCATGCGCTCGTGCATGGTCACCCGCGTCACGGCCTTGATGCCGAGCGTGCGGTTGAGATGCGCGAGGAACATCGGCTCGTACGCGACACGTTTGATCGCACTCGATTCGCTTGGCGTGACCTGGCTTAGATACGAAGCGACGATTGCATCGCGACGATGCGTGATCGCGGTGACCCGCATCGGCATGTTGAATTCCTCGAGCGCGATATGTCCGTGCGATTCTCCAAACGGTCCTTCAGGTTCGAGACGTGTGGTGTCGATGTAGCCTTCAATGACGATTTCGGCCTCCGCCGGCACCATGAGATCGACGGTTTTCGCGCGCACGAGCTGGATCGGCTCCCCCGCAAGCCCGCCGGCCACGCCCACTTCGTCCACATCCAGCGGAAGCTTCTGCGGTGCGACAAACGCCAGATACGGCGGCGCGCCGAGCGCGATCGCGCAGGGCATCTCCTTGTCGCCACGCTCCTGATGTTTCTGATAATGGCGATAGCCGCCCGCACCGCCTACCCGCGTCGCCATCCGAACGACCAGACGATCGGGCGCTTTGAGCGCGGCGCGGTACGTGCCGTGATTGTGGATGCCCGTTTCGGGATCCTTCGTGATCACATTCGTCGCAGTGAGGGTCGGCGCGCTGTCGAACCCGGGCGTCGAAACGGGAATCGGCAGCATGTCGAGCCCGTTGCCTTCCCCCTTCAGGGCTTCGCCTGTTATGACGACCTGCTGGCACGCCGCATCTTCGACGACACGCGGCGCGATCGGCTTCGCCTGCGCGAGCTCCCATCGCGGCTGGACTTCGTCCGCCGCTGCGTTCATGCCGAGACAGTAGATGCGACGGTTACCCGCGTAGGCGCCGACGACGACTGGAAATTTGTATTTCCTGCCGAGCGCGTCGACGACGTTCGTAAACAGAAAGGCCTTCCGCTCATGCTCTTCGATGCCGCCGACATACTGCCAGCGCACCAGCGGGTGCAGCTCGGAATCCTTGTCTACCGGTTTGTCGATCGTGAGGAGCAGCCCTTCCTTTCTCAGCACGTCCAGGTGCTGATGGAGATCTGCGTAACCGCGCCCATCATTCATGCATTTCCCCAGTCTGCGGCTCGCACTCATCCAGCGGCACGTTCCACGCGTCGTACCCATAGAGCCACGACGTATCGCTCTCGCCCTTCTGCAGCCACGTATTCGCACTAGAAATCGCCTGAATGCGGGACGTGCGCGGCTTGCGGTGCGCTTCGTAACGCCTGAGCGCACCTTCGATGTCGTCGCCGTCGACGGCTTCCAGGCAGCGCGTCAGAACGGCGGCATCCTCGATCGAAGTCGCGGCGCCTTGCGCCATATAGGGTGTCATCGGATGACATGCGTCGCCCAGAAGGACCACGCGGCCGTCGCTCCACTTCGACAGCGGCTCGCGCTCGAGAATTGCCCATTTGTGGCAGTCCGGACACGCCTCGAGGACGGCCCGCACGTCCGGGTGAAAGCCTTCGTACGCAGCTCGCAACGCCTTAACGTCGCCTTTGGCAGACCACGATTCACGCGTTGCCCATTCGATCGGCTCGGGCACGCTCGTCACGAAATAAACTTCGCTCAGGTCAGCGCGCGTGTAATAGATGACGATGTGGCGATCGGTGCCCCACCACTTCGTGCGCGAGCGGCCGAGGTCCCTGCCGATCAGCGCCGCAGGAAACACGGCGCGATAGGCAACGCGTCCGCGATTGAAAGGGCGCTCGGGCCCGAGGATGATGTCGCGCACCGCCGAGTGAACGCCGTCAGCGCCGATCACGAGGTCGGCGGTTTCTTTGGAACCGTCGGAAAAAGCGAGCGTCACTTCGCCCCCCGCCTGGGCGAGTCCCACGAGCTTTCGGCCGAGGTGAATGATTTCAGAAGGGACCGCAGACGCGATTGCTTCGTGAAGGTCCGCGCGGTGCATGCAGAGGTAAGGGGCGCCGTACAGGCTTTCCGGCATCGGCAGCTCGGTCGTGACGGCGCCCGTATCCCATACGCGGTTAAGGTGGGAATAGGGGGCGAACGCCGTTCGGCGGAGCTCATCTTCGATTCCGATGCCGCGAAGCACTTTCATCGAATTGGGCATCATCTGGATGCCTGCGCCGAGGCGCGTGAAGCGGCTTGCCTGCTCGTACACGGCAATTTTCCGGAAACCGGCCTGTCGCAGCGTTGCCGCCACCGCAAGCCCGCCCATACCGGCGCCAACTACAGCGATCGAAAGTTGTTTTTTAGCAGTCATGAAGCTTCAGCGTGTTCGCGGAGCACGGCCGCGCGTGCAGGAAAACTCGCACTCGAGTCGACGTATCAGTGGTTGGCGGTGCTCGTCTGCGGGCGGTGACACAGGGACACCGTGACGCCTGGATAAAGAGCACATGCAGTGGCGCGCCGGTTGTGCGCCCGGCCTCTCAGCGCAATCGGCTCATCGTAGAGTATCAGCCGAATCGTCGCAACTTGCGACGCGCGTGCTCGACACACGCCTCGTGCGATCCGAAGCGTGCAACTGAATTCGCGAGGACGACGAAATCTGATTTTGCTTTGCAACTCGTGTACCGCGAGTTGCGCTCTTCAGAAGTTTCATTACGCAAAATCGCTATCTCACGGATTTTCTGTGAAAAATATTTTGCGCACCGATCGAGTGCAATCTGAGCGTGTGCAGTTCTGCCGATTATTCTCGCGCGTTGCAAAACTTATTTCGAAACGCAATGTGCACACGCGCGTTATTAACATGCGAATATCGGAACCTCGTCACGAAACTGGATTTGAAAAGTTCGGCAACGCGGTATGCTTGAACCGCAGTTCCAAGTGCGCACGGTTATGACATACGTCATCCACCACGCGCGAAGTCGATGCGAACACAAGTGAGGCGACCATGGGCGAGTGGGAGTTCTACCGAATCCCTGGAACGGGCGAAGACGACGCGCCTTACCATTGGGCATGGAAGTGCCGCCATCACGATGGAAATGTGCTCAGCACTGCCAACACGTTCAGGTTCCTGCTGGATTGTGTGGCGCACGCCCGGCTGCACGGCTATAGCAATGGCCCTCTTCTCACGCGTCGCGAGCCTCCGTATGGGTTCGTTCCGCGCATCGAGTCCTCTGAGCTGCACAGCACTGCCGGATCGGCCTGACGTCTGGCCTTCCCTGAGCCCCTGACTGCGCCGCGCGTTAAAGTCACGCGGTAGCGAGCTTTCCCTTTTTTCCCGACCACGCCGCGCCGAGTCTCAATAGAGCCGGCGCGCATGACATGATCGCCGCCGCGGTACGCGCGGCGCGCATGTTCATCGTGAGCTGACCCACGAGCCCGGACCACCGTATGCGCCGCGCAAAGTGTTGCTCGTACGCGGCTGCGTAATCGCGTGCAATTTGTGCGCGTTCCTGGCCAGCATCCATATCCTTCGAGCTCAACATGAGGCCGGTCAGAACCCACGCGGACTGAATTCCAATCGTGATCCCTTCGGCGACGCTGGGCTCGGCCTCCCCCATCGCATTCCCGACGGCAAAGGTGCCATCCGAGGGTGCCGCACGGAGCCCCGGCCGTAACGGCCCTGCTGCCAGCCAGCTTCCTTCCTGCATGGCACCTTCCATTACGGTTCGGGCGCCAACGCAGGTTTCGAGCACGCGGTTCCAGACCGCCTCGCCGGCGCTCACACCCGGGTTAGCCCGGCGGCAGGCGGCCAGCGCGTCACGGCGGATGCAGCAGGAAGTGCTCACGCGGCCACCGTCCGTGTGGACGAAGCCGCTGTAGCCGCCGGGAAACGCGAGCAGCGGCATCTGGCCCCAGGGCAGCACGCCTCCGCGAAAGTGGGTTTTGAACGCCAGCAGATCCGAGGGCCGCTTGGCGGTAGAAACCCCGGGGGCGTGAAGTCCCCCCGTGTCCCAGGAGCCGTGCGCGCGAATGACGAAGCGCGCGCTGAGCTCGACGCCTTCATCCTTATTCCGCGCGCGGCAAACGATGAGCGCCCCCTCGTTCGCGATGCTCTCCACCGTCCACGGCTGCCATACCGCAGCACCCGCGCGTCTCGCCTCGTCCAGCAATGCAGCATCGAGGTGCTCGCGACCCAGCGCGCGGCCGTAACGCGCAGCGCCGGCGTATTGCGGCAACTGCGCGGTGACCATTCGCGTGCCGGCATAGAAGCCGACTTCGTGTATCTGCGGCCCCGCCTGGCGCAGAACCGCAGCGGCTGCATCGGCTTCCATGAGGAGCGACAATGCGCTGGCGGAAATAAATTCGCCGCACACCTTCGGCCGGGGGAATGACGCTTTCTCGACGACCGCGACCGACCAGCCGGCACGTGCGAGGCGCAGCGCGCTCGTCGCCCCCGCTGGGCCCGAGCCGATGATGATCGCGTCGTATCTCATGATGCGCGGCGGGCAGCGAAGAGGTGGCTGAAAAGGCCCGCGTGCCGCTCCTCGAGCGTCCAGCCGCCCTGAGGCCACAACGCGGAAAGCTCGCGCCCGCTGAATCCAGCCCGCACCGACAGCACGGCGTCGTGCCGAGTCACGTCGTTACAGCCGATCAACCCGAGCAGGTGGCTGCCGGCCAGCGGCAAGCGTGCGCGTCGAGGCTCACAACCAACGAAAAGTTTCGTGCGCGAGGCGGCGAGAGCCAGAAGCTTTGCAAGCTCCGCATCCTCGAAATGGTGCAGAAACAGATTCGCGACGATCGCGTCATACTGCAGTGTGCCCTTGGCGAGCCAATCGAAGACATCGTCTGCATCGACGCTCACGCGACACCCCAGATTTCGGTAGCGTTCGCCCGTTACCGCGCTGACGACAGGCTGGCGATCGACGAGGACGATATCGGCGCCGCCGCTCCAGCGCGCTTTTTCGGCGATCCGCACGAGGAGCGTACCGTCACCGGCCCCGAGCTCGGCGATTGCGGGCGCATCCGACGCGGCGCGCGAGCCCAGCGTCCGGCCGATGATACCGGCGTGACCCATCACGCGGTTCATCAGCCGCAGATCCCGGCGGCTTCGCACCGCACGCGGATCTTCAGCGGGAAGCTCGTCGAGCCATTCAGGCTCGAGCGTTCGTTGCAGCGCGATCACGACCGGGACGTGATGAGAATGAACGTCCTCACACGCCCCGCACCTGAAGCAGGGCCCCGTGACAGCTGAATCCAGCGCCGAACGACGACATCCACCACCAACCCGCACGCGCCCGCTCCGCAATGGCGGCCTTCAGCACGAAGTACACGCAGGGGCTGCTGACGTTGCCGTAGTCGCGCAGAACGTTGGCGCTCAACGCGACCTGCTCGGGCTCGAGGCCGATCTGCCTCTGCAGTGCCTCGAGCACCTTGCGGCCGCCGGCGTGCCAGATCCATGCGCTGATCGACTCCCGCGTGAGGCCGTTCTCACGCAGAACGTCATCGAGCACACGCTCGGCGGCGGCGGCAGCGAGATCGGGCACTTCCGGCATAAGAATGTTCCGCAGCATGCCATCGCGCTGCTCGAATCGAAGCGTATCGCGCAATGCAGGATCCGTGATCGAGCGCGAAGCTTTCCATTCGGGACATACCTGCCCACTGACTGACTCACGACTCAGCACAGCGGCGCCCGCCCCGTCGCCGAAAAGGCACGCACTCACCAGAACGCCGGGATCGTCGTCGATATAGTAAGCAGCGCTGCAGACTTCGACGCAGATCGAGAGCACGCGATCGGAGCGTTGCGCGGCAAGCAGTGCTTCCGCCGCTCGCAGATTAGGAAGCGCAGCCCCGCAGCCCTGCCCGACGAGATCGAGGGCAATCACGTCATTGCGCAGGCCCATCCCTTCGATCACATAACTGGTCAGTCCAGGGCAGAGATAACCGGTGCACGTGCTGATGATGACCGCGTCGATCTCGCGCGCGTCAGTGCCTGAATCGCGCAACGCACGCTCTGCTGCGGCCTGCGCGAGCGCCGGTGCGTGCTTTGCGAACCTTGCGTGAAGGACGTCGGGGCTTGCCTCGAAGACGTCGGACATCGCGTCGAGTGCGAGCGCACGGCTTGCGATTCCGTTGTCACCGATCAGTAGCCGCCTGAGGAGGGCGCGACTTCCGCGCTGCAGGTGCGCGAACGGCTTTGAGGCCTCGAACGCTGCATAGCATTGCGCCTGTGTGTAGCGTGTCGAGGGCGCCGCAATGCCTACGCCTGTGAAATACATGTGAAGAACAACCGGGGAAGGGAATAGAACCCTAGCAGGCGGTATGCCCGAGTCGGAGGACAGAGGTCATGAAACGACCTCCGCCCCGCCTCTACTATTTACGCAGCTGCTTCCACGACAGCCGCATCCAGTGACGCGATAATTGCATCGTCTACTGTTTCGAGCCATACGAACTCGAGCTTCTCACGCGCCTCCGCGGGTATATCCTCGAAGTCACGGCGATTACGCGCCGGCAGCATCACACGAGTGATTCCGGCGCGCATCGCCGCAAGCACTTTCTCTTTCACGCCGCCGATCGGCAGAACAAGGCCGCGAAGGCTGATCTCACCCGTCATTGCAGTGTCGCTACGCACCGGGCGCTGCGTGAGCAGCGACGTCAGCGCGAGAAACATCGCAACACCCGCGCTCGGACCATCCTTGGGCGTCGCACCCGCAGGCACGTGCACGTGAATGTCAGACTTTTCGAGCAGAGCGGGGTCGACGCCGAGTTTCGCCGCACGTGATTTCACGAGCGAGAGCGCAGCCTGAGCACTTTCTTTCATCACGTCGCCGAGCTGACCCGTGAGAATCAGCTTGCCAGCGCCCGGCATGCGCGACGCCTCGATGAAGAGGATGTCTCCGCCGACCGGTGTCCACGCAAGACCCGTGGCAACGCCGGGCATGCTGGTTCGCATCGCAATATCCGACTCGAACTTGAGCGGCCCGAGGATCGCGTGAAGGTCGGGCTGATCGATCTTCGCCTGTGTGATCGTGCCTTCAGCGATGCGCACCGCCACGTGCCTCAACACTGCGCCGATCTCGCGCTCGAGGTTTCTCACACCGGCTTCCCGCGTGTAATCGCCGATGATCGAACGCACGGCGTCGTCGGTGATCTCGCACTGCTGCGCCGTAAGGCCATTCGCGGAAAGCTGGCGATTGAGTAGATAGCGCTTCGCGATCTCGAGCTTCTCCTGCTGCGTGTAACCCGCGAGCTGAATCACTTCCATGCGATCGCGCAGCGGCCCGGGAATCGTGTCGAGTACGTTGGCCGTGCAGATGAACATTACCGTCGAGAGGTCATACGAAATCCCGAGGTAGTTGTCCCGGAAAGTCGAGTTCTGTTCCGGATCGAGCACTTCGAGCAGCGCCGACGAAGGGTCGCCGTGGAACGAGCCGCCGCCCAGCTTGTCGACTTCGTCGAGCATCATGAGGCAGTGCTTGGTGCCGGCTTTGCGGATGCCCTGGATGATGTTGCCCGGCAGCGCGCCAATGTAAGTGCGTCGGTGGCCGCGGATCTCCGCTTCGTCGTGCACGCCGCCCAGGCTCACGCGGACGAACTCGCGTCCCATCGCACGCGCGATGCTCTGGCCGAGCGAAGTCTTGCCGACTCCGGGAGGCCCGACGAAGCACACGATCGGGCTCTTACCGGTCGGGTTGAGCTTACGCACCGCCAGGTACTCGAGAATGCGCTTCTTGATTTTCTCGAGCCCATAATGATCGGCATCGAGGATGCGCCGCGCTTCCGCAATATCGATCGTGTCGGCCCCTGCATTCTTCCACGGGAGCTCGGTCAGCCACTCGAGGTAGGTACGCACCATCGAGTACTCGCCTGCCGCTTCGGGCATGCGCTCGAGGCGCTTCAGCTCTTTGCGCGCGTGCTTCTCCACCTCCTCCGTCATGCCGGCTTCAGTGATCGCTTTCCTGAGCTCCTCGAGCTCCGCCGCACCTTCGTCGTCGTCACCGAGCTCTTTCTGGATTGCCTTCATGCGCTCGCGCAGCAGATGCTCGCGGTTGTGCTCTCCGATCGATTCCTTGGTGCGCTCGTCGATCTCACGCGAGAGCTTGAGCACTTCGACGCGCTTGCCGAGGTGCTCGAGAAGCTTGTCCAGCCGCGTTCTGAGGTCGAACGTCTCAAGGATCGCCTGTTTCTCTGCGGTCGATGCGTCCATGAGGCCGCCGACGAGATCCGCAAGCTGAGCCGGAGCCTCGACGTTCTGCACACCCATGATCATTTCTTCCGGCACCTGCGGAAGCAGGCGCAGGATCTCGATGGCGCGCTGTTTCAGCGTGAGCGCGCGCGCTTCGATCTCGGTGTCGACCGTCTCTACATCCGGAATGCGTTGCACGCGCGCAACCGGGTAGTCGAACCCTTCGAGAAATTCGAGAACCCGGAAACGCTCCTCACCTTGCGCAACGAGATGATGCGCGCCGTCGGTGCCGGTCACGTAGCGCAGCACATTTGCGATCGAGCCGACCCAGTGCAGATCTTCCGGGCGCGGATCGTCGATCTCCGGCTTGGTCTGGAGCAGCACGCCGATGGGCCGCTGCAGGCGTGCGGCTTCCTGCGCGGCTGCACGCGACTTCGCCCGGTTGATCGTGATCGGCAGGATGACACCGGGGAACATGACGAGATTACGCACCGGCAGAATGATGAGCGCGTCTTCGGGCAGCGATCGCGACTGCGCACCCTCGTCGATGCCCGCGGGGGACGCCGAGTCGGCGCCTGCGTCAAGATTCGCGGGAATCCGGCCGCCATCGGCCGTGACGTCAGGTTCTGCGACGCCTTTATCGACTTCAGTGTTCATGGGATTCAGGTGACCTTGCGCAGATTGAGGATGAGGCAGCCGTTGACGAGCTCGCGCTGAACCACGTCGAAAGCCATCGCGGGCAGCTGGATGCGCCGCTCGAAGTAGCCGTAGGGAATCTCCAGCCGGCGAACTTCGCGCGCACGAGGGCCGAAAGGCACGTCGCAGCTCGCACGCACGACGATGCTGCTGGAATCGAGCAGCACCTCGACACACTCGGGAGGCACACCGGGCAGAGCGACCATGATGATGTAACTCTCGTCGTCTTCGAACACATTGACGGGCGGCTCCCACGCGGTGCGGGCGCCGCGAGGCGCACCGAGGCGGAAGAACTGCCGGTGCATGCGTTCGGCCTGGTCGAGCACGTGGCAGGCTTCTGCCCACATGTTTGAAGTGGCGTCGCGATTCGACATGGATGTTTGTTAAGGCACTCCTGAAAAAACAGTAAGGCGACGAATGCTCGCGATTGCGCACCTAGGGGAATATGGGGTCGCTGCTACGGATTTAAAGCAAGCGAGATACCGCAGAGCTCGCCGTCGAACGGGTTGCGGCTGGAGGCGGCGAGGCAAGGGCTGCGACCGCAGGGCGCCTGCGCTCCTCGAACCGGGCGGGCGAATGTCGCCCAGGCGCCCTCCAGTCGCAGCCCTTATGTGAGAGTGGACGGCATGCTGCCGTCGGCCTGCTGTTACTACATATGGGTGACGAACTTGGTCACAAGATAGCCGTCGAAGGTTTCAGTTCCCCCTTCGCTGCCGATGCCGCTTTCCTTTACACCGCCGAACGGCGTTTCGGAGAGCGCGCTGCCGAAGTGGTTGATATTGACCATTCCGGCTTCGAGGGCGTTCGACGCGTAGGTCGCGGTCTTCAGCGACTCGGTGAACACATAGGATGAAAGCCCGTACGGCAGGCTGTTCGCGCGGCGGATTGCATCTTCCGGATCGGTAAACGGCACCAGCGGCGCGATCGGGCCGAAGGGCTCGTCCGTCATCAGCTTCGCGTGGTCGGGAAGCCCCATGATCACAGTCGGCGGAAAGAAAAAGCCCGTCGAGCCCTTTACGCGTGCCCCGCCCGTGACGATCTCGCCGCCGTGCGTCACTGCGTCTTCAACGAACGCCTGCATCACGTCCACTCTGCGGGCATGCGCAAGCGGACCCATGAGCGTTCCTTTCTCCAGCCCGTTGCCCACGCTGATGGTCTTGATCGTTTCGATGAACTTGGCCGCGAAGCGATCGAAGACCTTGTTCTGGACGTAAAAGCGCGATGGCGAGACGCACACCTGTCCGGCATTGCGGATCTTCAGCTTCGCCAGCGTTACCGCGGCCTGATCGACATCTGCATCGTCGAACACGAGCACCGGCGAATGGCCCCCGAGCTCCCACGTGCCGCGTTTCATGTGCGCGCCGGCCATTGCGGCAAGCTGTTTGCCCACGGGAATGGACCCGGTGAACGACACCTTGCGTACGATCGGCGACTTGATGAGGTATTCGGAGATTTCCGCCGGGACACCCCACACGATATTGAGGCAGCCTTTGGGAAGGCCCGCGTCGTGAAAGAGCCGAGCGAGGGCAATCACTGCGCTCGGCGCGGTCTCCGGGCCCTTGAGGATCAGTGTGCAGCCCGCACCCAGTGCCGCCACCATCTTGCGAATCGCCTGGTTGAACGGAAAGTTCCACGGCGTGAAGGCTGCGCACACGCCCACCGGTTCGCGCAGCACGAACTGGCGCACGTCCGCACGCCGCGGCGGGATCACGCGGCCGTAGATTCGGCGGCATTCTTCGGCGTGCCAGTCTGCGTGCTCAGCGCAAGCCATGACTTCGCCCACCGATTCCGCGAGCGGCTTTCCCTGATCGAGCGTGATGTTGCGGCCGATGCTTTCTGCACGCTCGCGCGCGAGCTCCGCCACCTTGCGCAGAATTGCCGAGCGCTCGAGCGGCGAAGTCGACTTCCAGGTGTTGAATGCACGCTGTGCGGCCGACAGCGCGCGGTCGAGATCCTCTCGGCTGGCGTGGGGCAGTTGGCCCAGAACTTCGCCGCTTGCAGGATTGATCACGGGCTCGGACTTGCGCCCTTGTGCTTCGACGAATTCGCCATCGATATAGAGGCTCAGCTTTTCGTAC